>NZ_JBSGDP010000037.1:0-58783 GCF_053602435.1 Nocardia sp. NPDC004415 | reverse complement strand
GCCGGTCAGCGCTCGAAGCGCACGCGCCGCAGGCGCAAGTCTCGAGCGCTGACCGGCGGCCCTCCAGGGGCCGCGACTCGAGCGCGCCAGCGCTCCAACAAACACAGCTGTGCACAAAGGGCCGACGTGAGCCACCCAGCCCGAGCCTCGTACTCTGAAAAGGCTGCCCACCACTGCGAAAGGTCTACTCGTGTCCGAGTCCGGAGAGAACGTCGTCCCCCGCGGATTGCCCGCCGAGGTGGCCCGTCGCCGCACGTTCGCCGTGATCTCGCACCCCGACGCGGGTAAGTCCACGCTCACCGAGGCCCTCGCGCTGCACGCCAGGATGATCTCCGAGGCGGGCGCCATCCACGGCAAGGCCGGACGCAAGTCGACGGTGTCGGACTGGATGGAGATGGAGAAGGCGCGCGGCATCTCGGTGAGCTCGACCGCGCTGCAGTTCAACTACCGGGCCGCCGGTTCCGAGGTCGACAATGTGATCAACCTGGTCGACACCCCCGGTCACTCCGATTTCTCCGAGGACACCTACCGCGTGCTCACCGCCGTGGACGCCGCGGTGATGCTGATCGACGCGGCCAAGGGCCTCGAACCGCAGACGCTCAAGCTGTTCCAGGTGTGCCGCCATCGCGGCATCCCGGTGATCACGGTGATCAACAAGTGGGACCGCCCCGGCCAGGCACCGCTCGAGCTGCTCGACGAGATCAGCGAGCGGATCGGCCTGACCCCCACCCCGCTGTTCCTGCCGGTGGGTATCGCCGGTGATTTCCGCGGCCTGCTGCGCCGTGGACCCGAAGGCGCGGCCGACGAATACATCCACTTCACCCGGACCGCCGGTGGCGCGACCATCGCCCCGGAGGAGTCGCTGACCCCGGCCGAGGCCGAGGCGCGCGAGGGTGAGGCGTGGACGACCGCGGCCGAGGAGAGCGAACTGCTCTCGGCCACCGGGCAGGACCACGATCAGGAGTTGTTCCTGGCCGGGCAGACCTCCCCGGTCATCTACGCCTCGGCCATGCTGAACTTCGGTGTGCGCCAGCTGCTCGAGACCCTGGTGGCGCTGGCCCCGGCGCCCGGCTCGCGCGCCGATGTGGCGGGCAAGGAGCGCGAGACCGGTGACCCGTTCAGCGCGGTGGTGTTCAAGGTGCAGGCGGGCATGGACACCGCCCACCGCGACCGGCTGGCGTTCATGCGGATCGTGTCCGGCGAATTCGAGCGCGGCATGGTCGTGACGCACGCGCAGACCGGTCGCCCGTTCGCCACCAAGTACGCACTGACCGTGTTCGGCCGCGAGCGCACCACCGTCGACACCGCCTACCCCGGTGACGTGGTCGGCCTGGTGAACGCGACAGCGCTGGCGCCGGGGCACACGCTGTTCGTGGACAAGAAGGTGGAGTTCCCGCCGATCCCGAGCTTCGCGCCCGAGCACTTCGCCACCCTGCGCGCGCAGAGCGCGGGCAAGTACAAGCAGTTCCGCAAGGCCATCGACCAGCTCGACTCCGAGGGCGTGGTGCAGGTGCTGCGCAACGACGCCCGCGGCGACCAGTCACCGGTGCTGGCCGCGGTCGGCCCGATGCAGTTCGAGGTCGTCACCGCGCGCATGCAGGCCGAGTTCAATGTGGAGACCCAGCTGGATTTCCTCGGCTTCACGCTGGCCCGGCGCACCGACGCGGAATCGGCGCCGGAGCTGGACCGCCAGCGCGGGGTGGAGGTCTTCACCCGCACCGACGGGGCGATCCTGGCGCTGTTCAGCGACAAGTGGCGGTTGCAGTACATCGAGAAGGAACACCCGGATCTCATGCTGGAACCGCTGGTCGCCACGGCCGACTGAGCCCGGCGGGGCTGTCTGGGTCGGGCGTTCAGGCCGCGGGTGAGCCGGGATTGCGTTCGACCGAGGAGATGTGGTTCTCGCCGGCGATCATGCCCCAGCGGCTCGCGGTCAACCGCAGGCTCGGCAGGTCGCTGAGCGAGAGCACCACCTCGTAGGTGCGTTCGTAACCGGTGTGCGCGATGCGCCAGTGCCCGTCCTCGCAGCGGGTGTAGCGGTCGGTGTAGAAAGCCGCGCCGCGCAGCAGCATGTTGTGCTCGGGGATGATCACCGTGTCGGCCAGGTACCAGGTGCCGGTGGCCTCGTCACCGTCGACATCGATCTCGGGATGATCGCAGCGGTGCTCGGTGATGACGTGCGGGCCCAGGGTGTTGCGCAGAAAGGCCAGGAACGCCTCGCGCGATTCGAACTGCAGGTACTCGCTGTAGGTGGCGGTGGCCTCGGGGACCAGGGTGTCGGCGAACTCGTCCCAGGACTTGGTGTCCAGTGCCCGCAGGTAGCGGAACTTGAGTCTGCTGATCGCGACGACGTCGTCGGGATGGTCCGGCGGGCGCTGCACCGGTTCGGGCTGCTCGTCGTCGCCCGGCTCGGGCGGCTCCATGGACATCGGTTCCTCCCCCGTCTCCGGCCCGGCGACCAGGGGTTCGTCGGCGCCGGGCAGCAGCGGGCCGATTCCCGGCTGCGCGGGCACGACGGCGTCGTCGTCCACGCGCACGTCGGCGGATCCGGTCGGCTGCTCCATGCCTCCACGATCCCACCGAATCGGGCGCGGGCACCCGATCTGTATCAGATCGCTATCACTGCCGACACCGGAGCGTGATCAGCCGAGGCGGTAGGTGCCCGCTGTCTCAGCTACCGATGGTGAAGCAGGTGCGGCAGAAGTCCTCGCCGAACTCCGACAGGCGCAGGCTCTTGCGCACGATCTTGGGCGCGCGGCCCGCCTTCTTGAGCGCTTCCTCGACCACCGGCTGCACTTCCAGCACCATGTAGCGGCTCAGCACCACCGGGTCCTCGGAGGTCAGCGTGAGGCCGAGCCGGTTGAGGTTGATCAGGTAGGAACGCGAGCGGTCGGGGTAGCGCACGCCGGCCTGCTCGGGCACCGAGGTGAGGTCGCCCTGGACCAGTTCCGAGCCGATGCCCAGCGGGCGGTTGGTGCGCACGTCGACCGAGGGCTGCGGGCCGTTGAGCGCCATGAAGCGCAGGATGCGGGCCTCGTCGGGGGCGATCTCGTCGAGGATGCGGTCGTAGGCCGGGTGCACGTCCTCGGTGAAGTACACATCCGCCGAACGGGCCAGCAGCGCGTCACCGCGGCGGCGCAGGTCGTCGGTGGTGGCCGAGCGCAGGTACGGGCCGACGGTGATGGCCTGCTGAGACGATCCGTTGGGCGTCGGCACATAGCTGACGATCTCGCGCACCGACCCCTCGGTGACGCCGAGCGCGCTGCGCGCGATGGACCGCAGCGCGTTGCCGGTGCGCTCGGCGATATCGGCCGAGGACTCACCGTCCAGCGCTGCCTGGGCCAGTTCCTTGGTCACCTCGTAGGTGGTGCCGACCGCCCACTGGCTGCCGCGCACCGCGGTTCCGGCGGCCAGACCGGCGGCGCGGAACACACCCCTGATCAACCGCGCTTCGTTGCTGATCTGTCGCTGCTCGACGTCCGAGCTGCGCTCGACGGCACGGGTACCGGCGCGGGCCAGGTCCTGTCCGGTCCTGTCGTCTGTCACGTCCTACTCCGAAGTCTCGCCAGGTGAACTTCTCGCCCACAGATTATTGCCCGACCACGCCCCAGGCACAGTGCGGACGATACGGCGCCCCCTGCGGCGCCGATTGTCATCTGCCACGAATTGTGGTGACCGTCATTGTTCCGACTCCGCACGGCGAGTACGGCATTCGGGACACGTTCTGTGACTGATGTCTCAGACACTACCCTGTGGCCTGGGGCACGACGAATGGACCTAGTTCCTCACCTCACAGTAGGGTCACCTCGCCGCGGGGGTGCTAATTTTTGGATGCCGGTGAAGGCGGTGGTCACCGGGTATCGACAGGAGGGTGTCGTGCTGGAGAGTGTGTTCGGGTTACATCCGACCCTTCTGCTGGAAATTGTGACCATTCCTCTTTTCACAGGAATTATCGGTTACATCACCAACTGGACCGGCATTCTGATGCTGTTCCAGCCGATCAAATTCCACGGCATCAAGCTGCCCGGCCTGCGCGCCCTGTTCCCCTTCCTGCCGAAGCGGATCCAGGTGTTGCCGCTGCTCAGCTATGACGGGCGCATCGGCTGGCAGGGCATCGTGCCCTCCCGGGCGGACAAGATGGCCTCCATCGCCGTGGACAAGGGACTGTCCAAACTGGGCAGCGTCTCGGACTTCTATCGCGAGCTCGATCCGGAGAAACTGGCCGAACATCTGGCCGAGGTGGCCGACGCGCAGATCCGCGACATCGTCGAGGTGATCCTGCGCCGCGAACACCCCCAGCTCTGGTACAACCTGCCCGTCCAGGTGCGCGAGATGATCCACCAGCGGGTGCGCTCGCAGCTGCCGGAGATCCTGCGCGAACTCACCGCCGAGCTGGGCACCAATATCGACCAGCTGCTGGATGTGAAGCAGATGGTGATCCGCTATTTCCAGGCCCGCCCGCAGCTGCTCAACCAGCTGTTCCAGGTGCTCGGCGCCAAGGAACTGCGGTTCATGCAGAACTTCGGCTTCTACTTCGGCGCGCCCTGCGGTCTGCTGCTGGTGCTGGCGCTGCACGTCACCGGGCTCTCGCCGCTGATCATCCTGCCGGTGGGCGGCATCATCATCGGCTGGGTGGTGAACTGGGTGGGCATCAACATGATCTTCGCGCCCGCCACCCCGAAGTGGTGGTGCCCGTGGCGCCAGGGTCTGCTGATCAAGCGTCAGCCCGAGATCACCGCGGGGTACGCGGCGCTGGTGTCCACCGAGGTGGTCACCGTGGCCAATATCGGTGACGAGCTGCTCAACGGCCCGCGCTCGGACCGCACGCTGCAGATGCTCGAGGACACCCTGCGCCCGGCCGCCGACCGCGCGCTCGGCCCGGCCCGGCCCGCGGTGAAGTTCATGCTGGGCAGCCGCGAATACGACTCGCTGCAGTCCACGCTCACCGCCGAGGCGATGACGATCGCGCCGATGGCCTTCGCCGACCCGGAGTTCAACGTCCAGCAGGGCAGACAGGTCAACGAATACATCGCCCGGCAAATGTCCGCACTTTCCCCGCACGACTTCGTGGACATGCTGCGTTCGGCGATCAAACAGGACGAATGGTTGCTTTTCGTCCATGGCGGCGCGCTGGGGCTGCTGGCCGGATACGCTCACATCCTGGTCTTCGGAACGGGAGTAGCGACGACATGGATGTAGACGGGACCCCGTCCGCGGAGGTGGTGCGGCGGACGGTGGCGGCACTCGACACCACCACGGACAAGCGCGGCGTGCTGCCGATGTCCCCGGCCCGTACGGTCCGCGCGGCGACCGGCGTGGCCAGGGTGGCGCTCACCGCCGCCTCCGGCATGACGCTGTGGACCCTGGACACCGCGCTCGGCGTCACCGTCACCGTGCTGCGCGGCAGTCTGGCGGGCAACCCGCCAGAGGAGGTGCTCGCCGAGGCGGAAACCGAAGTGCGCGACCGGCTCCGGCACGCGCTCGGCCTGCCCACCAGCACCGACTACCACCGCGAGGCGATGCCGACGCTGCGCGAACAGGGCGCCCAGCTGCTGCGCCTGTCGGCCAGCACGCACGCCGCCCAGCCCGACACCCATCCCGCCTATCCCGGCATCCTGACCGAGATCACCCCCGACGAGGCACGCATCCTGCGTTTCCTGCACGTCGACGGACCGCAGCCCTCCATCGACGTGCGCACCGGACGCCAGCGCGCGTTCGGCGGCGAACGCCTGATCAGTGGGCTGACCATGCTGGGCGAGCACGCGGGCCTGCGGTTCCCGAACCGCGTGCCGCAGTATCTGCCGAACCTGCGCAGGCTCGGGCTCATCGAGTTCACCCGCGAGCCGGTCGACAATCCGAGCCGCTACCAGCTCATCGAGGCCCAGGAACAGGTCCGCGACGCGCTCAAGCGCGGCTTCGGCACCAAGGTGAGCTACCGCAGCATCCTGCTCACCGAGTTCGGTGCCGATTTCGTGCAGACCTGTCTGCCCACCGTCATCAGCGACGGCAGCCAGACCGCCACCTAGGACTCGGCCAGCTCCGCGAGTTCCATCCAGCGCTCTTCGGCCGCTTCCTTCTCCGCGACGACCTCTTTGAGCTCGGCGCCGAGGGTCACCAGTTTGTCCGGGTCGGTGGCGGCGTCGGCGAGGGCGGCGTGCAGCTTCTGCTCGCGGTCGTCGAGCTTGGCGATGCCGCGTTCCAGCCGTGAGAGTTCCTTGCGGGCGGCGCGGCGATCGGCCGAATCCGTCGAGGACGCGGGCGCTTTCGCGGCGGCGGGTTTGCCCGCGGTGGCCTGGCTCGCGCGCCGGGTGAGGTACTGGTCGATGCCGCCGGGCAGGTTGGTGAGCTTGCCGTCGCCGAACAGGGCCCAGGTCGTGTCGCAGATGCGCTCGACCAGGTAGCGGTCGTGGCTGATGACCACCAGGGTGCCCGCCCAGTTGTCGAGCAGGTCCTCGAGCTGCTGGAGGGTGTCGATGTCGAGGTCGTTGGTCGGCTCGTCGAGCAGCAGCACATTGGGCTCGGCCATCAGGATGCGGGTCAGCTGCAGGCGGCGGCGCTCGCCACCGGAGAGGTCACCGACGGGGGTGCGCTGGCGGGCCGGGGTGAAACCGAGCCGTTCGGCGAGCTGGCCCGCGGAGATCTCCTTGTCGCCGAGCATGATCCGGTTGGCGATCTGCTGGACGGCCTCGAGCACGCGCATGTCGGTGGGCAGGTCGTCGAGTTCCTGGCGCAGCCAGCCGATCTGGACGGTCTGGCCCTGGATGCGCTTGCCCGTCACCGGTTCCACGTCACCGGCAAGCGCGCGCAGCAGCGTGGTCTTGCCGGAGCCGTTGACCCCGACCAGACCCACCCGCTCGCCGGGGGCCAGCCGCCAGGTGAGATCGCCGACCAGTTCGCGGCCGTCGGGGGTGGCCAGGGTGGCGTCCTCGAGTTCGATCACCACGCGGCCCAGCCGCTTGCGCGCGAAGGCGGCCAGTGAGACCGCGTCGCGCGGCGGGGGCACATCGGCGATGAGCGCCTCGGCGGCCTCGACGCGGTAGCGCGGCTTGGAGGTGCGGGCCTTGGCGCCGCGGCGCAGCCAGGCCAGTTCCTTGCGGGCCAGGTTCTGGCGGCGGGCCTCGGTGGCGTCGGCCTGGCGGGCGCGTTCGGCGCGGGCGAAGATCCAGTCGCCGTAGCCGCCCTCGTAGGTCTCCACCTTGCCGCCGACGACCTCCCAGGTGCGGGTGGCGACGGTGTCGAGGAACCAGCGATCGTGGGTGACGACGACCAGCGCGGTGCGCCGGGCGATCAGGTGCTGGGCCAGCCACTGCACGCCCTCGATGTCGAGATGGTTGGTCGGCTCGTCGAGGACGAGCAGGTCCAGCTCGCGCACCAGCGCGGCGGCCAGGGCGACGCGGCGGCGCTCGCCACCGGAGAGATTGGTGACCGGGGTGTCCAGGCCGAGGTCGGCGATGCCGATGCCGTCGAGCACCGAGCGGATGCGCGCGTCGGCGGCCCACTCGTGTTCGGCGATGTCGGCGGTGGACAGGTCGTCGGAGAGTCCGGCCAGCACGACCGAGCCGATCGTGGCCCCTTCCGGCAGCACGCCACGCTGGGTGACCACGGCCATCCGCAGCCCACCGACCCGGCTGACGCGACCGCTGTCGGGTTCCTCCAGCCCGGTCAGCACCTCGAGCAGGGTGGTCTTCCCGCCACCGTTGAGGCCGACGACCCCGATCCGCTCCCCCGCGTGCACGCCGAGGGAGACGTCATCCAACAGCGGCTTGACGCCGAAGCTCTTGGAGACCTGTTCCAGGTTGATCAGGTTCGACATATCCGCCTCTCCGCGACTTCTGGCCAGACATAGGTGCGGTATTGCGGCGCGTCGGCGGCCGGCGGGGAACAACTGGGCCGGTCAGCCCGTCCCCGATGAGTTACCCATGTTCGTACGAGATCTGTTGGTACGAATCGTAGAGGATCTGGTGTTCGCGGTTCCGGCCGGGCGTTCAGGATTTGCCGTGCGCTTCCGGGTCGAGCACGCGGGCGCCGGGGACCGGCCCGCTGGCGGTGCGCACGCTGCGGCTGACACCGGCGCCGGCGAGTTCGGCGGCCACCGCGACGGCGGCCTGTTCGTTCTCGCACAGGAAGGCGCAGGTGGGGCCGGAGCCGGAGACCAGCCCGGCCAGGGCACCCGCGCTCACCCCGGCGCGCAGGGTGCGGCGCAGCTCCGGCTTCAGCGACAGCGCGGCGGCCTGCAGGTCGTTGCCGAGCAGCGGGGCGAGGAGACGTGGGTCGCCCGAGGCCAGGGCCTGCATGAGTTTCTGGGGATCGCCCAGACGCGGCGGGTCGCCCTCGGCGCGCAGGCGGTCGAGTTCGCGGAACACCGCGGGGGTGGACAGGCCGTCCTTGGCCAGCGCGAGTACCCAGTGAAAGGTGTTGCGCGACAGCACCGGAAGCAGCCGTTCGCCACGGCCGGTGCCCAGCGCGGTGCCACCATGCAGCGAGAACGGGACGTCGCTGCCGAGTTCGGCGGCGATGGCCGACAGTTCCTCGCGGCCCAGGCCGAGGTCCCACAGTTCGTTGAGGCCGACCAGCGCGGCGGCGGCGTCGGCGCTGCCGCCCGCCATGCCGCCCGCGACGGGGATGCCCTTGGCGATGGCGATCTCCACCAGTGGCGCGCGCCCGGCCAGATGGGCCAGCCGGACCGCGGCCTTCCAGACGAGATTGGTGCGGTCGGTGGGCACCTCGGCGGCGCCCTCGCCGGTGACCCGCACCGCGAGCGAGGCCGAGGGCGCCAATTCCACGTCGTCGGCGAGGGACAGGGCTTGGAACACTGTGGTCAGGTCGTGGAAGCCGTCCGGGCGCAGATCACCGACGCCGAGATGCAGATTCACCTTGGACGGGGCCCGCGCGACGACCGGGCTGGGCACAACTGACAGCACGGTCACCAAGCCTAACCGGTGCCACCGACGAGTTCGCGCCGCGAAGCTTGCGTCGGATACCCATGGGGGGTATCTTCGTTCGTGTCGGGCACCAACCCGAGCACCGCATGAACGAGAAGGAGTCGGCCATGGCCACCACCACGTACACCGTCACGGGGATGACCTGCGGGCACTGCGCGAGTTCGGTCAAAGAGGAGATCGGCAAGATCGACGGCGTCACCAGTGTGGATGTCGACCTGGCGAGTGGGCTGGTCAAGGTGGACAGCGCCGCCGACCTCGCTCGCACCGATGTCGCCGCCGCCGTGGACGAAGCGGGCTACGAGCTCAGTTGACGGCGGCTGGCGCCGCGGGGTTTTCGGCCCTGTGAGCCTCGCATCCGAGGGGCGATACTCCGGCTGCGCCGTGACGTCTCGCCCCTCGGATGCGAGGCGGCCGAAAACCGTGGTGGATCCGTCCTCGTTCACCGCTGGTTCACCCGCGGACCACGCACGACGAATCATCCACAGCGTCATCCACATCCACGCACAGCGCTGATGCGCGCGCATCATCCGATGTGGTCCGCGTCATCCCCCGGCGACCATGATCAACACCGGCCGCTGCGAAAACCGGTTGTCCACAATCGCTTTCACAGCCATCCGGTATGAACGGCCGGTGTACGCCGGGTTCCCCTGGGTAAACCGGGGATTCGCGAGGTCAGCCCTGTTCGGCCAGCCGCACGAACGCGGCGGTGTCGAGGGTCTCGCCGCGGGCGGTGGGGTCGATGCCCGCGGCCACCAGCCTGCGCTCGGCCTCGGCGGGCGAGCCCGCCCAGCCGGACAGGGCCGCGCGCAGGGTCTTGCGGCGCTGCGCGAAGGCGGCGTCGATCACCTCGAAGACGCGGCGGCGGTGCGCGTCGTCCATGGGCCAGGGCGCCTCGGCGTAGCGGTCGATGCGCACCAGGCCCGATTCGACGCGGGGCACCGGCCAGAACACCTGGGTGCCCACCGCGCCCGCGCGGCGCACCTTGCCGAAGAAACCGGCCTTGACGCTGGGAACGCCGTACACGCGGTTGCCGGGTTCGGCGGCGAGACGGTCGGCCACCTCGGCCTGCACCATCACCAGCGACACCTGGATGCTCGGCAGCTCGGCCAGCAGGTGCAGCAGCACGGGGACGGCCACGTTGTAGGGCAGGTTCGCCACCAGCGCGGTCGGGGTGGCGGGCAGCTGGTCGGCGCGCACCCGCAGGGCGTCGGCCTCGACCACGCGCAGGCGCCCGGCCAGGCCGGGGGCCCGGTCGGCGACGGTTTCGGGCAGGTAGTTGGCCAGCACCGGGTCGATCTCGACGGCGACCACCTGGTCGACCACGTCGAGCAGCGCCAGCGTCAGCGAGCCGAGACCGGGACCGACCTCGAGCACGGTGTCCGCGGCACCGACGCCCGCGGCGGCGACGATGCGCCGCACGGTGTTGCCGTCGTGCACGAAATTCTGCCCGAGCTGTTTGGTCGGCCGGACGCCGAAGCGTTCGGCCAGCGTCCGCACCTCGGCGGGACCGAGCAGTGCGGCGCTACCGCGCGCGGGGATCTCTGGTTCGGGCACTGCTAGAACCTACCAACCCGGCCGATCGGGCAGCTCAGCGCTGCGGCGGGGCGGCGTGGACCCGCGCGTGGAACTCGGCGATGGCGGTGCGCATCTGCGGGGAGGTGGTGCCGTGTTCGCCGGTGCCGGGGATCACCTGCTGGTCGACACCGTTGGCCGCGAACTGCGCGACCAGGGCGCCGTGCAGCGGCGAGGGCACGACCACGTCGGTGACGTTCACCGTCAGCAGGATCGGCGCGTCGTAACCGCTCGTCGGCAGGGTCATGTACTGGGCGAGCACCCCGCGCAGCGGGGCCAGCGGCTTGGCCAGCAGGTCGGACGGGTTGACGCCCTGCGCGCCCGCGAAGATCTCGCCCAGGCACTGATGCCCCGCCGCGTCGACGAGCGAGCGGCCCAGCGGGGTCAGGTAGGAGTCGACATCGGCTTCCGGGTGGGTGGCGCGCAGGCCGGCGAGAATGCTGACGACGAACGACGACGTGGCCCCGGACAGGCCCGGGATCTGTGGCAGGCCCGGCGCGGCCAGGGGCAGTACCTTCTCCACATCGGAGGCCGGGTCGACGGCGACCGTGCCGCGGAAGTCGAGTTCGGGCGCGTACCAGGACTGCACGTGCGCGGTGCTGAGCGCGGCGTGCCCGCCCTGCGAGACGCCGAAGACGCTCCACGTCCGCGACAGGTCGGGGTCGGCCGCGCGGGCGGCGCGGACCAGGTCGATGGTGGCGGTGGCCTCGCTGCGGACCTCGAGGTAGGGGTGCGGGCCGGTGTCGAAGCGGCCCAGGCCCAGGTAGTCGGGGGCGACGACCGCGTAGCCCTGGTCGACCAGGCCCTTGATCAGCGCGTCCTCGGCGCCGCGGAAGCGCGGCAGGACGGAGCTGGGATCGGACTGGCCGCCGCAGCCCGGACCCGAGCCGGAGGTGCCGTGGTCGTAGGCGATGATCGGCCAGCCCGTCGCGGGCGCGTCGCCTTCGGGGACGAAGACCGCGCCGCTGGCCGGGCGCGCGACGCCCGCCGAGTCGGTCATCCAGTAGTCGACGACCCTGCCGTTGGCCATGCCACGCCAGCCCGCGGGCTCGTCCCGCACCGAGATGACCGAGCCCGGTGCCTCGGCGGTGGCGGGAGCGAAGCCCGCGAACAGCAGGGCCGGGGCGGTCAGGGCGGCGACGACCGTCGCGCGGATGGGGGTCTTCAGCACGGATTCATCTCTCCACCAGGCGGCCATGATCCTGGACGAGTGTACAGATCAGCGCCGCGGCCGCCGGGTCAAACGTGGCCGCGGGTCGCCAGGAATTCGTCCATCGCCGCGAACATCGCGGGGTTGAGTTCGCAGTGGCTACCGGTGCCGACGACCGGACGGAAGTCGACCCCACCGGCGACGAACTGCGCGGCCAGTGCGGCGTGCAGGGGCGAGGGCACGGTGCGGTCGGTGGCATTGACCAGCAACAGGATCGGCGCGTCGTAGCCGCTGGTCGGCACGGTCATGTAGTCGGCCATCACCGAGCGCAGCGGTTCCTCGCCCAGCGGACGCGCCAGCAGCGCGCCCAGGGTGAGGTCGGCGACCCTGTCGTCGATCGCGTCCTGGCACAGGCTGCCGATCTCGTCGAGGATCTGCCTGCCGAGCGGAGTGAGGTAGCTGTCGACCTGCGCGTCCGGGCGGGCGGCACGCAGACCGGCCAGAATGCTCACCGAGAAACCGAGGATGCCGCCGCTGACCCGATCCGGATTGCCCGGGCCGAGCAGCACCGCGACCTTCTCCACATCCGATTCCGGGTCGACGGCGATCGTGCCGCGGAAATCCAGTTCCGGCGCGTAACTCGTCTGCAGATGCCCGGTGCCCAGCGCGGCCTGTCCGCCCTGTGACATGCCCGCCGCGATCCAGACCGGTGACAGGTCCGGGCGAACCGAGCGCGCGGCCCGCAGCATGTCGATGGTGGCCGTGGCCTCGGTCTCGATCCCCAGGTACGGGTGCGGGCCGGTGTCGAAGCGGCCCAGTCCGAGATAGTCCGGCGCGACGACCGCGAAGCCCTTGCCCACCAGATACCGCAGGAACTCGTCCTGTTTCAATTGCGATTCCGGCCAGGGCGCGCCCGCCGGGTCCGACTGTCCGCCGCAGCCCGCGCCGAGTCCGGTCGTGCCGTGGTCGTAGGTGATCACCGGCCAGCCGCCCGGCGGCGCCTCACCCGTCGGCAGATACAGCGCCCCGCTGGCCGGTTGCGTCACGCCCCCGACGCCCCGGGTCCAGTACTCGATGACCTGCGCGCCCGACATGCCGTGGAATCCGTCGGCCTGCGGGATCACCTGGATCACCGCACCCGGCTCGGCAGCCTGCGCCCCCACCGCGGGCACCGTGACCCCGAGCCCCACCGCCAGCGCCACCGCGGCGACCGCACTCCGCCAGACCGAAACCTTGCGCATCACAACCACCCGTCGACTCGTCACAGCGAACTAGGCGAACCGAGAGCACGCTACCCCGGCGGGCGGACGAAACGCGGCAGCGCGGCGAACTCAGCTCACGCCGAGACGGCTGGTGCAGGCGGGCCAGGCGCCCCAGCCCTGGCGGGCGCGGGTGACCTCGGCGATGGCGATCTGCTCTTCGCGGGTGGCCAGGTCGGCGCGCGGGGCGTACTTGAGGCCGCCCTGGCGTTCCCAGGTGCTCTGGTCGAACTGGATGCCGCCGTAGTAGCCGTTACCGGTGTTGATGGCCCAGTTGCCGGTGGACTCGCAGCGGGCCAGCGCGTCCCACAGGTCGCCGTCGCGGACCTCGGGGACCTCGGTGCCGGGCTTGGCGCCCTTGCGGATGGTCTTGGGTTCGGCGGGGGTGATCACCTTCGAGTTCACCTGCACGCGCGCGGCTTCCACGCCGTTGACCATCGTCACCGCGAAGGTGGCCTCGTGCAGGCCGGGGGCGCCGGGGTTCTCGACGACGGTGCGGCTCATGTTCATGGTGACGTCCTCGATCACCGTCTCGGTGGGTTCGAGGGGCAGCACCTCGGTGCGCTGTTCGGTGTGCCTGCGGGTGACGGTGACCGTCATCCCCTCGCGCAACGGGGAGTCGGCGGCGGGCTCGGCGAAGTCCTCGGCCTGCAGCGGAATCCCGGCGGCGGTGAGGAACTCGCCGACGGTCGCGGCGGCCAGGCGCACGTCGACCGGCGCGGCGACGCCGTCGACCAGCGAGATCGTGCGCGGGGTGTAGACGCTGAGCGCGGCACCGGCCAGCGGCAGGCGCTCGTCGCGGCCCGGCAGCACGTGGGTGTCGGACGGGATCTGCATCTGGGCGAGCGCGTCGCCCGCGGTGGTGCCGGTGGTCCACACCGTGCGCTCCACGCCGTCGACGGTCACGGTGATCTCGCGACCGCGGTTGAGCGTGATGGTGGCGCCGTCGCCGACCTTGCTGCCCGCGGCCGGGATCACCTCGTCGTGCTCGGAGATCTCGTAGCCCGCGTCGGCCAGCACGGCGCGCACGTCCCGCGACATGGTGGTGAGCTCGGTGCGCTCACCGTCGACGACCAGGGCGACCGTCTTGTGGTTGACGATGGCCAGCGAGGCGCCGACGAGGAGAACCAGCAGCATGGCCGCCACCGCCGCGTACAGCAGCGGCGAGCGTGACGAGTTGATCCGCGCGAAAGCCGACATGGTTACAGAACGATAACGACCAACCCCGCGCCGGACAACACCGAGCGCTCCGATCAGGGGCTACGCGGATCACGGTCCGGCAACGTAGTCGCAGGTACGTCACAAGATAGACAAATAAATGTGAGGCGGATCACGTTTGCTGTCCAGTCCCCTACCTGGGCTACCGGATCCGGTAGAGCCTGCGGGCGTTGGCGGTGGTGATCTCGGCCAGCTCCTGCGGGTCCTGCTCGCGGACCTCGGCCAGCGCCCGCACGGTATACGGCAGGCAGTACGACTCGTTCGGGGCGCCGCGATAGGGATGCGGGGTGAGATAGGGCGCGTCGGTCTCCACCAGGATCTGGTCGTCGGGCACCAGCTTGGCGGCCTCGCGCAGCTCGTGCGCGTTCTTGAAACTGACCGTCCCGGAGAAGCTGAGCACGTAGCCCTCGGCCACACACGCCTCGGCCATGGTGGCGTCGGAGGAGAAGCAGTGGAAGATCACCGTGTCCGGGGCGCCCTCGTCGAGCAGCACGGTGAGCAGGTCGTGGTCGGCCTCGCGGTTGTGGATCATCAGCGGCTTGCGGACCCGTTTGGCCAGGTCGATGTGCCAGCGGAAACCCTCGATCTGGGTCTCGATGTCGGCACAGCCGTCGAGCTTGCCGGGCCAGTAGTAGTCCAGGCCGGTCTCGCCGACGGCGACCACCCGCGGGTCGGTGGCCAGGTGCTCCAGCTCGGCCTTGGCCTTGTCGTCGAGGGCGTTGGCCCTGGTCGGATGCAGGGCGACGGCCGCGTAGACGCGCGGGTCCCACTGCGCCGCCCGGACCGCCCACTGCGCCGCGGCGAGGTCGTCGGCCACGGTCACCACCTGCCCGACGCCCGCCGCCGCGGCCCGGTCCACGATCACCGTGGTCGAGGCGGCATCGGTTGCGCCACAGGCGTCGAGGTGGGTGTGCGCGTCGATCAGCGGCGCGAGCGGCGGCGGAAGGGGTGGAGCCGGACGATTTTGGTTTGCCACGCGGATTACAGTAGTTCGCATCATGAGCGAGCGAAGCGAGCGATCAATGGGCACGGCCGCATCTGCGGTCACGACTGGGCCGAGCGCTAGCGAGGCACAGGCGTGAGCGCACTTGAAGGCGCCGAGGCGCCCGCCTTCTACATCACCACGGCCATCGCGTACCCCAACGGTGCGCCGCACATCGGGCACGCGTACGAGTACATCTCGACCGACGCGCTGGCCCGGTTCAAGCGACTCGACGGTTACGACGTCTTCTTCATGACGGGCACCGACGAGCACGGCCAGAAGATGCAGCAGACCGCCGCCACCGAGGGCATCCCGGTGCAGGAGCTGGCGGCGCGCAACTCCGATGTCTTCGAGGCGATGGACAAGGCGCTCGACATCTCCTTCGACCGCTTCATCCGCACCACCGACGAGGACCACAAGGCCGCCAGCATCGCCATCTGGCAGCGGATGCTCGCCAACGGCGACATCTACCTGGGCAACTACTCCGGCTGGTACTCCGTCCGCGACGAGGCCTTCTACACCGAGGAGGAGACCACCCTCCTCGACGACGGCACCCGCGTCTCGACCGAGACACAGACCCCCGTCACCTGGACCGAGGAGTCGAACTACTTCTTCAAGCTCTCCGAGTACCAGGACAAGCTGCTGGCCCTCTACGAGGAGCACCCCGAGTTCATCGCGCCCGCCACCCGGCGCAACGAGATCGTCAGCTACGTCAAGGCCGGGCTGAAGGACCTGTCGATCTCGCGCACCACCTTCGACTGGGGCGTTCCGGTGCCGAGCCAGCCCGACCACGTGATGTACGTGTGGGTCGACGCGCTCACCAACTACCTCACCGGCGTCGGCTTCCCGGACACCGAGTCCGCGGCCTTCCAGAAGTACTGGCCCGCCAACGTGCACATCATCGGCAAGGACATCACCCGTTTCCACACGGTGTACTGGCCCGCGTTCCTGATGTCGGCCGGGATCGCGCCGCCGGACCGGGTGTTCGTGCACGGGTTCCTGTACAACAAGGGCGAGAAGATGTCGAAGTCGACGGGCAATGTCGTCGACCCGCTCGGCCTGGTATCCACCTACGGCCTGGACCAGGTGCGCTTCTTCCTGCTGCGCGAGATCTCCTACGGCCAGGACGGCAGCTACAGCAACGACGCCATCGCGGGGCGGATCAACGCCGACCTGGCCAACGAGTTCGGCAACCTGGTGCAGCGCAGCCTGACCATGGTCAACAAGAACTGCGAGGCGCAGGTGCCCGCGCCGGGTGCGTTCACCGCCGACGACCAGGCCCTGCTCGACCGGGCGGGCGCCCTGCTCGAGCGCTGCCGCGCCGAGTTCGATGTCCAGCAGATGCATCTGGCGCTGGAGGCGATCTGGCTGACCCTCGGCGAGACCAACCGCTACTTCTCCGCCAATGCCCCCTGGGCCCTGCGCAAGTCGGGCACCGAGGAGGATCTGGCGCGGATGGCGACGGTCCTCTACGTCACCCTCGAGGTGGTGCGGATCGTGGCCATCCTGGTGCAGCCGGTGATGCCCGGTTCGGCGGCCAAGATCCTGGATCTGCTCGGCCAGGAGGGCCGGACCTTCGCCGATATCGCCACCCCGCTGGTTCCCGGCACCGCGCTGCCCGCGCCGGAGCCGGTGTTCCCGCGCTACGTGGAACCGAAGGAATAGCCCTGCTCACGACGACGGCGCGCGGTGGCAACCGCGCGCCGTTTCGTCTGTCCGGGACGGTCAGGTCCAGGCGGCGAGCAACCGGCTCGCCTCGGCCCCCAGCGCCGCCTGCAACAGCGGCCCGAAACTGATCCGCGCGACGCCGAGCGAGGCGAAGTGCTCCTTGCCCGGATTCTCCGGCTTGGTCACCACATTGACCGGCAGCGGCAGTTCGCCGGTGAGCCGCAGCAGCACCTCGTCGGAGTGCCAGCCCACCGGGTACAGCACGTCGGCGCCCGCGTCGGCGGCCAGCCGCAGCCGGGCGATCGCCCGGTCGACCCGGTC
Organism: Nocardia sp. NPDC004415; assembly: GCF_053602435.1. Lineage (NCBI taxonomy): Bacteria > Bacillati > Actinomycetota > Actinomycetes > Mycobacteriales > Nocardiaceae > Nocardia > Nocardia sp. NPDC004415. The sequence goes on along the minus strand of NZ_JBSGDP010000037.1, from coordinate 41,671 downwards.
GGCCTCGTCGCCGTCCTGACGCAGGAACAGGTCGGTGCGCGCGTTCACCACCAGGTGCACGCCCGCCGCGTCGGCCGCCGCGCGCAGCCCACCCACCAGTTCGGCGTGCTCCTCGGGCGAGCGCAGCCGCTTGCCCTCGCTGTGCACGGTGTCCTCGATATTGAGCCCGACCGCCCCCGCCCCGAGCAGCCCCTCGACGATCGCGGCGGGCTCGAGCCCGTACCCCGACTCGACATCCACCGACACCGGCACCTCCACCGCCCCGGTCACCTGCGCGACCCGCGCCAGCAGCTCCTCGAAACTCATCCCCTCCCCATCACTGCGCCCCACCGAGTCCGCCACCGGGTGACTCCCCATCGTCAACCCCGAAAACCCGGCCCCCACAGCCACATTCGCCGACCACGCGTCCCACACCGTCGGCAACACCACCGGATCCCCCGGCCGGTGCAGTTCGAGCAGAGTCTTGGCTTTCGCATCCAGAGAGGTCATACCGCGATGATGCCTCACCGATCGACGCAGTGCCGGAGAAGCCTGGAGTCACATGTCCTCGACCAGGATGGCTTCGACCTCACGTGCGAACCTCGAGGCGTTCGCCGTACCGAGAGCTGCCACGATCTCGTCGACCGTGACCGGTGGGTTCTTCCGCCGACCTGCCATCTCGATCAGGCTGGACAACATCACGCTCGGATTCAGATCGAGCACGTCGAGTAGGAAGTCATCCGAACTCATCGCATGCAAGCCCCACTGACTGAGCACGTCCGCGGGGAAGTGCTTCAAGTTGTCTGTCACGATGGCTTCGGCATTACCCCGCACAGCAGCGGCGACGACATGGCGATCCGCTGCATCGGGCAGTCCGGTCACGCCCTGCTCCAGCGGCTCCCAGCCGACCACACACGCATCTTCGAACGCTGCGTTCATCCCGTCGACACGCCGCGCTATGCGCTCGTCGGTCATCCGAGGATTGACCTTGACGACCGCACGAGAGACCTCATCGAGAATGCGCTCGCTCCACAGAGGACAAAAGGCATGCCTGGTGGCGAGCGTCAGAAGTAGATCCGATTTCACGATGGGAACGAGAACGCATGCATCCAGTACCACGCGAAATCCGGACATCAACCCTCCGAGATTCTCGCGGCTCGCGCCTCCTCGACGGCATTCAGATATGCCTCGGCGGTAGGTTCGTACAAACCGTCCTCCTCGGCGTCTCGGACGAGCTCACTCAAGACCTCGCCCCGTTCCGCCCGCCGACGTTCCTGGTAATCGAGTACATCGCTCAGCAACAACCGCCGATGCCTGCTACCGGAGGGCTTCTCACAGGGAAGCTGCCCTTGCTCCACCAACTTGATCAAGGTCGGGCGACTGATTCCGAGCAGGTCCGCTGCTTGCTGCGTCGTCAGACACTGCTCCACAGGCGCGATGGTCACGGCGCGGCGCCTACGCATCGCACCGACGACCTGGACAAGCACCTCATACACCTCCACCGGAAGCGGAATCTGCTGGCCATCAGGGCCGAGCAGGGCGGCAGGCTCGTTGTGTTGCTCCAGGAATACGGACAGATTCAGCAGTTCACGCAGATCTTCGGGCGGCAGGACGGTGCCCTTCCGCCGAACCTCCCGATGAGCGCCTGTCATAGATACAGCATCAGGTAAATTCGAAAAAATCGCAACCGTATAGTCAGCCGGACGCGCGGGCGGCGAGGACGGCTTCGTAGAGGTCCTTGCGGGAGGCGCCGCGGCCGGCGGAGACTTCGGCGCAGGCGTCTTTGAGGCGCATGCCGCTGGCGACGAGGGTTTCGACCTCGGTGACCAGGTCGGCGGGGTCGGCGCTGGTGGGCTGGGCACCGGCCAGGACGACGGTGATCTCGCCGCGGGCGCCCTCGACCGACCAGGCGGCGAGTTCGGCGAGGGTGCCGCGCACGACTTCCTCGTAGGTCTTGGTGAGTTCGCGGCAGACGGCGGCGCGGCGGTCGGGGCCGAGCACGGCGACGGCGTCGGCCAGGCAGTCGGCCAGGCGGTGCGGCGCCTCGAAGAACACGCAGGCCCGCTGCTCGGCGGCCAAGGTGCGCAACCACTCCCGGCGCTGGCCGCTCTTGCGCGGGGCGAATCCGTCGAAGCAGAAGCGCTCCACCGGCAGCCCCGACAGCGCGAGCGCGGTGGTGACGGCCGACGGCCCCGGCAGACAGGTGACCGGCAACTCCCGTTCCACGGCGGCGGCGACGAGCCGGTAGCCAGGGTCGCTCACCGAGGGCATGCCCGCGTCGGTGACCAGCAGGACGGTGAGTCCGCTCGCGATGTCGTCGAGCAGGGCGGGGATGCGGGCGGTCTCGACGTGATCGTAGAAACTGACCACCCGGCCGGTGATCTCCACGCCCAGCGCCTTGGCCAGCGAACGGGTGCGCCGGGTGTCCTCGGCGGCGACCACATCGGCCGAGCCCAGCGCGTCGCGCAACCGCTGGGACGCGTCGCCGATGTCACCCATCGGGGTAGCCGCTAGGACCAGCACAGTTGGCGTCCCGCCTCTCCGTAGTTCCGCCCGGCTCGATCAGCCCGCGTTCATTCTGTCAGGCGTGAGTATCGCGACCGCCCCGGCCTGTGCGCGGCCACGGGGCGACGGTGTCGAATCGGACTTCGACGGGCGCACCGCCTACGATCGGGGCGTGATCCCGGTGACCGAACCACGCGCGATGTCCTCGTCGCGACCCGTGCCCGGGGTGGTCGCTCCCGGACCACTGCGCCCGGCCCCGGATTTCGGTCCGCTCGATACCGCGCGCGGCTGGGCGGTCACGCTCACGCTCACCCTGATCGCCGCGATCACCCGTTTCGCGAACCTGAACTACCCCACCGACGCGCGCACTCCCGTCTTCGACGAGAAGCACTACGCGCCGCAGGCCTGGCAGATGGTCACCGGTGGCGGTGTGGAGGACAACCCCGCCTACGGCCTGGTGGTGCATCCCCCGGTCGGCAAGCAGTTCATCGCGATCAGCGAGGCGATCTTCGGGTACAACGCCTGGGGCTGGCGCGGCACCGCGGCGCTGGCGGGCACGATCCTGGTGCTGCTGGTGATCCGGATCGTGCGGCGGATGTCGCGCTCGACGCTGATCGGCGCGTTCGCGGGCATCCTGCTCATCGCCGACGGGCTGACCTTCGTGTCCTCCCGGATCGGCATGCTCGACATCTTCATGGCGCTGCTGGTGACCGCCGCGTTCGGCTGTCTGATCGTCGACCGCGACGAGGTGCGACAACGCATGGCCGCGGCCGACCTGGCCGGCCGGGTCGGCCTGTCGGACTGGGGACCGCGGCTGGGCGTGCGCTGGTGGCGTTTCGGCGCGGGTGTGCTGCTCGGCCTGGCCTGTGGCACCAAGTGGTCGGGCATGTACTTCATCATGTTCTTCGGCCTGATGTGTGTGGCCTTCGACGTGAGCGCCCGGCGCGCCTACGGCGTGCGCAAGCCCTGGCTCGGCACCGCGGTGCGCGATATCGGGCCCGCCCTCTACGCGCTGGTCGCCGTCCCGCTGGTCACCTACCTGGCCACCTACTGGGCCTGGTTCGCCAACGAATCCAGCGCCTACCGCTACGCCGTCGACAATCCCGCGCTCACCAAGGAGCCCATCGGCACCGGCGGATTCTGGTCGCACGTGGCCCCCGACGCGCTGCGCTCGCTCTGGTACTACAGCGCCCGCACCCTGGAGTTCCACACCGAGCTCACCAATTCCTCGGGCAATCACCACCCGTGGGAATCCAAGCCGTGGACCTGGCCGATGGGCCTGCGCCCGATGCTCTACTACTACGCCGACGGCTCGGTCACCGGCTGCGGCGAAACCCAGTGCGTGAAGGCCGTGATGGCGGTGGGCACGCCCGCGCTGTGGTGGCTGGCGCTGCCCGCGCTGGGCTGGATGATCTGGCGCACCATCGTGCGCCGCGACTGGCGCTACGCCGCGGTGCTGGTCGGTTACGGCGCCGGTCTGCTGCCCTGGTTCCTCACCCTGGACCGCCAGATGTACTTCTTCTACGCGGTGGTGCTCGCCCCGTTCCTGGCCATGGGCGTGGCCATGATCCTGGGCGACATTCTCGGCCCGGCCCGCCCCGCGGGCATCCCCCGCGGCCCCACCGGCACCTACCTGCCCGCCCCCGTCAACGAGCGCTACGCCCTCGGCCTGCTCATCGCCAGCATCTATCTGGCCCTGGTCATCGCCAATTTCGTCTGGCTCTGGCCCATCCTCACCGCCCAGCCGATCAGCCCCGCCACCTGGCAGGACCACCTCTGGCTCCCCAGCTGGCGCTAGTCCAGGGCGCGGTGGACGAAGTCGACGGCGTCGGCGTCGGTGAGGCCGAGGCGGCGGATGGTGGCGATGTATTCGACGGCGGCGCGGCCCGCGATGTCGCGGGTGGGGTCGCCGGAGGAGGCGATGAAAGAGCCCTGGCGGCCGCGGGTTTCGAGGATGCCGTCGGCTTCGAGTTCGCGGTAGGCGCGGGCGACGGTGTTGGGGGCGATACCGAGGTCGGCGGCCAGGGCGCGGACGGTGGGGATCTTGGTGCCCGCGGTGAGCGTGCCTGCGCGGACCTGTTCGATCACCGCCATGCGCAGCTGTTCGTAGGGCGGCCGGCTGGAGTCGGTGGACAGCTCGACGTGGAACACGCGCTCAGACCTCGTCTCTGGACAGCGGGCAGGACATGCAACGCGGACCACCGCGCCCGGACCCCAGCTCCGAACCGGAGATGGTGAGCACCTCGATCCCGGCGTCGGCCAGGCGCGAATTGGTCATCTCGTTGCGCTCGTAGGCGACCACCACGCCCGGCGCCAGCGCCAGGGTGTTGTTGCCGTCGTCCCATTGTTCCCGTTCGGCGGTGACACCGTCGCGTCCGGTGTCGATCACCCGCAGCTTGGGAATCCCCATGGCGGCCGCTGCCGCGGGCAGGAACGGTTCGGGGCCGCTGATGCTGATCCGGTCCAGTTCGGTGCGCGCGGCGACACCGTCCTCGCGGCGGATCGTGAACGCGCGCAAGCTGTCCCGCACACCCGGATACATCACCACCGCGTCGGTGTCGACCATGGTGCACACGGTGTCCAGGTGCATGGTGGCCCGGTTCTGCGCGATCGGCACCACCAGCACGGTGTGGGCCAGATCGTCGTCGAAGAGACTGCGCGCCAACGCTTCCGCGCCCGCCGGAGAGGTGCGCTCCCCCACCCCGACCGCCACCACGCCCGGCGCGAGCAGCAGCACGTCACCGCCCTCGATCGGCGCGGTGTGAGATTCGTAGGCGCGCCGCACGCCCAAGAATCGCGGATGGAAGGCGTAGATCAGGTCGGTGATCGAGGTCTCGCGGATGCGCGCGGGCAGCGCCAGCGAGGTGATCGCCACCTTGGGCCCGATCCAGAACGAGGAATCGCGGGTGAACAGCAGATTCGGCAGCGGATCGATGACGAAATCGGCACCGTGGTGCATCCGCCGCACCAGCGAGGTGGTGTCGGGGCCGAAGGGCAGCTCGTCGAAGGTCATGCCCGCCATCAAGATGTCGGCGAGTTCGCGGGCCTCCACCTTGCGCAGTTCGGCGGCCAGCTGGTCGGCCAGGCCGTGGCCGAGCCTGCGGGCGTCGACGGCCGCGGAGATGCCCTGGATGCGCGCGGCCCCGCTCACGGCCAGGGTCTCGGCGAGCAGGTCGGCCAGCAGCAGCACCTCCACGCCGCGCTCGCGCAGCACCGCGGCGAACGCGTCGTGCTCGGCCTGGGCGCGCTCGACCCACGGGATGCCGTCGAAGAGCAGTTGATCGTTGTTGCTGGGGGTGAGCCTGCGCAGTTCGTCACCGGGGCGGTGCAGCAGCACCGTGCGCAGCGTGCCGACCTCGGAGGTGACGGCCAGGCGCGTATCGGGCGTGGTTCCCATGCGCAAACGGTAATCCGAACCGCGCGGGTCGGCACGGAAGACCCGCAGACCAGCGGTGCCGAGTCCGCCCGTTTTCGTACACGCGACGAAGACCTCAAGTATTGTTTAGGTGAAGTGGGAGGAGCAGGAATGACGACGGCCGATTGGCAAACGAAGGAGCTGACCCCCGGGCAGCTTTCCGATCGTAGTGGAGTTGCAGTGTCCGCGTTGCACTTCTACGAACGTGAAGGTCTCATATCGAGTCGTCGAACCAGTGGCAATCAACGCCGCTACGCTCGGGAAACGCTGCGCCGGGTCGCCTTCATCCGCATCTCCCAGCGCGTCGGCATCCCACTCAGCGAGATCCGCTCCGCCCTGGACCGCCTCCCCGAAGGCCGCACCCCCACCCGCCGCGACTGGGAAACCCTGTCCACCACCTGGCGCGAAGACCTCGACGACCGCATCACCCAACTCACCCGCCTCCGCGACAACCTCACCGGCTGCATCGGCTGCGGATGCCTGTCCCTCGGCTCCTGCAAACTGGTCAACGAACAGGACCACCTCGGCGCCGAGGGCCCCGGCGCCCGAGTGCTGGACGTGCACCTGAACTGCCCGACCCGCCCGGTTTGCGGGTGAACGGTCACCTGAAGTAGTACCAATAGCCACCGAGATCGACATAGCGGGTGTCGATAGTGCTGGTGGGAATTGTTCCATCCGGCAGATAAATGAAACCGCTGACGCTACCCGGATAATATCGGGAGAGGTAGAACTTGCATTCTCCGTCGGGACCACCCCCGATATGATGAAACTGGTAATCTCCGATGGTTTCACTACGGTACGGAGTACCGAACCTTCCGCTTTCCAGAGAGTCGCAGGAAATGGCCGCTCGGGCCATTTCACTTTGCGACATCATCCAACCCACCCGTCCCGGTACATTGTATTCCGACAGCACCATCGTGGCGATGATCAACCCGGGCATCAGCAAACCCCAACGCCACCAGTTCGCATACTTGACACCGGCGAGGATCACCAATACCAACCAGGCCGATACCGGAACGACGAGTGCAGGAACGACGAACAGCACAGCGTCCACGTCATCGAACACCCGCACACTGGCCCACAGATACCAAACGCAGCTCAACAGTGCTGCCGCAACCGCGACCGACATCACCATTTTCCACGCGGTCGGCAGTGGCGACCTGACCCGCTCAGACACTTCCGTCGTCACGCCGGTACTCGGTGTTCCCATTCGCGCGGTCCTCGTTCACCAACGTATAACGCAGCGACACATCGTCGCCGGTGAATTTTCCGAGTGCCGAAACACCCATGTCAGCAGTGAAGCGACTCCAGTCCTCAGGAGGCATCGTCTGACACCCCGCACTCGCGACATCACCTTCTCGGCCACAATGCCAGTTCATGGTTTGCCCACCCACACCCCTGGCATTGTCGTTGAACAGTCCATCTCGATTCGTGTCATATTCAGCTTCGGCTTCGACACCCACGGGCATTCCGAAAATGTTTCCATCACCCACTGAACCATGCTTGTCCCGGTCCCATCGGTGCTCGAACTCATAAGAACCCGCGGGGAGTCTGCCCAATTCCTTGACGCCATCACCGTTCACGTCTTCGGTCGCATTCTCATCGTTGAGATACCGATTCGTCGGGTCGGTATTCGCCTTGTACTCGCTGACGTGCTTGATCCCCTGCTCGTCGACCCAGAGCAGGACCGCCTTGTCGTCGTACACGCCGTTGCCCCCGTTGGCCGCGGTGTTGGTCTCCTTGCGGATAGCGAGCAGGTTCTTCTGGTCGGCGCCCGAGTCGAAGGTACCGCCGTTTCGTTCGATCATGGCCTTGTAATAGTCGTACTTGGCGTCGATGTCCTTCTGCGCACGCGACGTCTGGCCCGGGGCCTGGATATCGGGGTCCGAGATGTTCTTCGGGCTGGCCAGCAAGGTGGTGGAATCGCCGTCGGGCAGGTTCGCGAACGCCTTCTCGATCGCGGCATGCACCGAGGACGCCGCCGTGCGCGCGTTCTCCAGGGCCTGTTTCACCGCAGTGGTCGACGCGTCCGCGTCCACCTGGAGCGCACCGGCCGCCACCGTGTACGAGGACGCGTCGGGCAACTGTGACAGCAGTGTCTGGTGCGTGCTCGCGGAGATCGTGGTGGTGCCGTCGGCACCTACCTCGTAGCCCTTGGCCTCTGCCGACTTCACCGCGTTCGTGACCGCGGTCTTGGCCGCGTCGAGTGTTCCCGCGCCCGCTTCGGCCGCGGCGGCGCCGTCTTGCAACGAGGTGATGAATGTCTTCGCCTTGGTGCGGGTTTCGTCGTGGGCGGTGCGCATGGCGTCCGCCGCGCTGCCGGTCCAGAAGTCGCGCCCGGCGTCGACCGCGCGGTACATGCCGTCGTCGAAAGCCGTGAGTTGGGTGGCCTGGGTCGACCACGTGTTCGCCCGGGTGGCCAGCGTGGCCGGTTCCCAGGCCAGCACCTGCGCCACCGTCAGTGTCTGGCCGAGTGCGGCGGACTCGTCTGCCCCGAGTGTCGTCATGAACCCCCCGATTTCCCTTGTCGGACTTCGCGGGTCACGGTAGCACCGGTTCCCGACAGCCGGGTCGGTCATGGAACCGGTTATGAGACCGGCTGATCGGAGTCGGTCCAGACGCGGAGGAGGCCGTGGCCGGTGGTGCCGGTGGTGATGGTGAGGACTTCGGCGTGGGCGTGGATCCAGTCGGATTCGGCGAACCGGACACGCAGGGGGAGGCGACGGGGGGTGCCGGGGGTGCGGGCGACCTCGGCGCAGGCGGCACGCAGGGCGGCGTGGTCGGCGGGGGCGATGGTGGGGCGTTCGACGGCCCAGCGGTCGAGGGGCGGTGGGGGTTCGCCTGCCCATTCGTAGATGACGGCACTGGAGAGCAGGATGAAGCCGACGCCGACGCCGGTGCGCTGGGAGACCGCGCGCAGCATGAGGACGTCGGGGTCGACGGCGGCCGCGTCGGCGTCGCGTTCGGGGATGGCGTGCATGAGCGCGCTGACGCGGCGCAGGCGCGGGCGGGTGCGGGTGATCATCTGGAAGCGGCGCACGCAGTCGTCGTCGCCGGCCATGTCGACCTCGCCCTGCCAGTGCCCGCCGGGGGCGAGTTCGGTGGCCACCGCGAAGTAGTCGACCCGGCCGTCGAAGCGCACCATCCGGCCGAACGCGTCGGGTGGTGTGCGCACCACCTGGACCTCGTCGGGGTCGCGGGCGAAGACCAGTTCCTCCAGACCCGGTCCGTGATAGGCGAGTTCGGAGTCGGCCTCCCAGTCCCAGGCCGCTACCCGCCGCCGCGCGCGCACCGGGGCATCGGCGGGGCCGAGCCAGACCTGGACGCCGTGGATGCCGTCGAACGCGCAGCGCACCGGCTCGGTCACCACCAGCGTGTCGCCGACGACCTGTCGTCCGGGCTCCCCGGTCCGGCCCCGGCGCACCGCGTCGAGCAGCAGCCGGGCGTGGCCGGGACCGAGCGCGCGTGACCAGCGCGGAGCCGGAATCCATTGTCTGGCATGGGAATCCGTGGCGACCAGGGTGGGAGTGAGATCCTCGGTGAGGGTCTCCACCAATAACCAGCCGTCGCCCGACATCGCCGCCGTCAGCTCGGCGCCACGCCGCGTCCCGCGCGGGGTAGGTCGAGGTCGAGGGGGATGCGGCCCTCACGCAGCTGCGCCTCGACATCCTCGGCGGGCATCGGACGGGCGATCAGGAAGCCTTGGGCGCGATAGCAACCCAGGCCGACGAGGGTGCGCGCGGCCATCGGCGTCTCCACGCCCTCGCCGACCACGCCGAGACCGAAGGACCCGGCCAGGCCGATGATCGACTTCACGATGGCCAGATCGTCGTTGCTGTCGCCGAGGCGCTGCACGAAACCGCGGTCGATCTTCACCGCGTCCACCGGCAGGGCCTTGAGGTGCGAGAGCGAGCTGTAGCCGGTGCCGAAATCGTCGATGGCGATCTGCACGCCCATGCGCTTGAGGCCGCGCAGGGTGAGCCGGGTGCGCACGAGATCCTGTACGACGACGTGTTCGGTGATCTCCAGGCAGACCGAGCTGCCGTCGATGCCGAACAGCCGCAGGATGTCCTCGATGCGCTCCACGAAATCGGCGCTGACCAGCTGCACCGGCGAGACATTGATCCGGATGACGACATTGGCCGCCAGCCCCCGCCTGCGCCAGTCGGCGAATTGCGAACAGGCCGAACGGATCACCCAGCGGCCGAGCTCACCGGCCAGATTGGTGGCCTCGGCGACGGAGACGAACGCGCCCGGCGGCAGCAGGCCGCGGGTGGGATGCTGCCAGCGCACCAGCGCTTCCAGGGCGACGATCCGGCCGGTGCGCAGATCGACCTCGGGCTGGTAGTGCAGCACCAGCGAACCGTCGGAGACGGCGCTGCGCAGGTTGAGCTCCACGTCGTCCTGGAGTTCGAACTGCGCGCGCATGGCGTCGGTGAACACCGCGACGCCGTTGCCGCCGCCGGACTTGGCCGACAGCAGCGCGTGATCGGCGCGGCGCAGCACGTCCGAGACCGAGGTCTCCCCCGGAATGCCCACCGCCACACCGACACTCACGCCCCGGCTCACCGATTCCTGGCCGACCGAGACGCGGCGCCCGATCAGCTGCTGGATGCGGGTGGCCTCGAGTTCGGCGGCGACGGCGTCCATCGGGGCGGCGGGCACGATGACGAACTCGTCACCGCCGAGCCGGGCGATCATGTCGCCGGGCTCGAGGTTCTGTTTGAGGCGCCGGGCCAGCGTGCGGATGAAGTTGTCGCCCGCGCTGTGGCCGAGGAAATCGTTGAGGGCCTTGAGCCGGTCGAGATCGAGGAAGAAGGTGGCGACGGGGCCCGGGTTGTCGGGGTGCAGCCGGTCTTCCATGTATTCGAGCAGGGCGCGGCGGTTGGCCAGGCCGGTGAGGTCGTCGTGCAGGGCGATGTAGCGCAGTTTCTCCTCGGCCACGACGCGGGCCTGGAGCTGGGCGAACAGCGCCGAGATGGCCTTGAGGACATTGAGCTCACGTTGCGACCAGGCGCGATCGCCCATCTTCACGAAGCCGAGCACGCCGGTGGACTCCCCGCGCGAGACCAGCGGCACGCAGGCCATGGCCACCTCGGGGATGCCCGAACCCTGGCGGATCGTCTCCTGGTAGTCGGCGCTGTCGTTGCCGGGGCGCACGATCAGCGGCTCGACGGCGAATTCGAGGGCGCGGAACACCGAATCGGCGTGCTCGAACTCGACCACGTGCAGCGGGTCGGGGTCGGGCACGTCCAGCCGGCGCGGCCACTCGGCGACCAGCACGGTCGCGCGGCGGGCGCGGTCGGTGTGGCGCAGATAGCTGAAATCGACGTCGAAGTGCTCCACCAGGGAGGCGAGTACCCGCTCGCTCGCCGCCACCATGGTCGTGGCGTCGACACCCATCAACTCGGAGGCGACCTGGGTCACCAGTGAGTCGAGCGTTTGCCGAGGCACGTTGTCTCCGATCCGCGCTATCCGTCGTTCCTACTGCCGGGCACCGGCAACCGTCGACTGCGAACGCTCGCAGGCGCGGCGTAGCTCAGACGAAGAACCAATGCCACGTTCTCATCTTCAGGGATTCCCAGCACGTCCAGGAAACGCCTCTGAATGCTCGCAAGTGTATCTGTGAACTCGGGAGAAACGCTGCGCAAATCCTCGGGCCGGTCGGCGTAGAGGAACACCGGCGACACCGGCTGCACCGCCAGCCCCAGCAGTTGGGCCCGCAACCACACCCGTTCCACCGCGGCGCCCGCGCGCGCGTAACCGGCCAGATCCGGGCCGTCACCGGCGCTCGGCCGGAACGACACGGCGATCAGCGCCGAGCTGGCGCGCACCCGGTCGACGGTGAATTCGCCCAGCGCGCTGCCGCCGGACCACTCGCGCAGCCGGTCCATCACATCGGAGCGTCTGCCGACCTGGAGCTTGGCCAGTTCGTCGGGGGCCGGATCGAGGGTGCGCACGTCGATGCCGGTGCGCAGATCCTCGCCGGGCCAGCGCAGTTCGGCGTAGAGCTCGTCGTGCAGCTGGGGGGTGAGGTAGCGGACGCGGTCGCTGGCGCCGAGCAGCCGGGCGGCCTCGGCCAGCGCGTCCACCGAGGTGATGGCGTGCACGCTCGCCTGCTCGGCCGCGGCGGCGCTGCGCAGGGCGGGCACCACCGTGGCCGACAGGACGCGGGGCACGCCAAGGCGGCGGTTGGTGTGCCGGGTGAGGGCGAGGGGGTAGTCGGCGGCCAGGTCGGGATCGCGGCCCGCGCGCAGGGGCAGGCGGGCGATCAGCGGGGCGGCGGGGTCGTCGACGCGCAGCCGCGGCTCCCCCAGCAACCCGTGAGCAGCCGCGGCGACGCGGGCGTTGTGCAGGGCCGCGCCGACGGCCACGGCGCTGCCGCGCAGCCGGATATCCATCGCGGTCGCGGCGGTGGGATCGAGGGCGATCTCGATCAGCTCGGTGTCGCCGCGCAGACGCCACGGCTGCACATTGCCGCCCGAGGGCGCGCGCTGGGCGCAGGCCAGGATGGCGGCGACGGCGTCGGCCGGGGGTTGTTCCTCGGCGGGTTCGGGCGCGGGGTCGACGGGGTCGTCGTCGAGACAGCCGGGTTCGGCGAGGGAGTCCAGGGCGGCCTCCAGGTCGACCCGGGTGCGGCCCGAGGACAGTTTGGCGCCGAGCCCGATCCGGCGTACCGCCGCGGTGACGATCGCCGCGCCCAGCTGCACGTCACTGCCCAGTTGCGGCCAGGTGGTGATGGTTTCGCCGATCTCGGCCAGGCTGGCCGCCATCCGCGCCGACAACCGGCCGGGGTCGAGGATGCGCAGCACGTGCGGGGCCTTGGCCTTGGTGTCCAGACCGCGCAGCTGGGCGCCGGTGGTGGCGCCGAGCAGGCCGTGGAAGGGTTCGCGGCCGGGTTCGAGGTCGTAGCGTTCGACGTCGAACAGGCCGCGGTCGCTGGTCTCCATCAGCAGCGGGATGCGGCGGCGGCGGGCGGCCTCGCGCACCGCGAACTTGATGTCGAGCGAATCGCATTCCTCCACGACCAGCGAGAGGCCGTCGAGGAATTCGTCGGCGGTGTCGTCGAGCACGCCGGACTGCCAGATCTCGACGGGGAGGTAGGGGTCGAGTTCGGCGATGCGGCGCGCGGTCACCACCGATTTGTTGACGCCCACGTCGAAGAGCCCGCCGGGCACCCGGTTCAGGTTCGACAGCTCGATGGTGTCGAAATCGGCCAGCCGCAGCAGCCCGCACGAGCCCTCCAGCGCCAGCGCGTAGGCCACCGAATGGCCCACGCTCTGGCCGACGACGCCGACCGAGAGCCCGGCCAGGCGCTGCTGTTCGTCGCGGGTGAGCTTGTTGCGGTTGCGGTCGGAGCGGATGGCCCGGAACGCGGCGGGCCCGAGGACGGCCACCAGCGCGCGCCGCCACGGGTAGTAGACCCAGCGTTCCTCGTGCGGGTCGATCCCGGACGGCAGGCCGACCAGGCGGTCCAGCTCGGCGCGCAGACCCTCGCGCAGGTCGGTGTGTTCGATCCAAGCGGTGGCCAGCAGCTGCCGCAGGGTTGCCGCGTCGGCCGCGTCGGCCGGATCGAGGACCAGGGGGCGGTAGGGCGCCGCGGAATCGTCGAATGCGGTCATCTACCGGGCCGACCGACGCGCTCCGGTGACCGCGGCCCGCTCGGCCCGTCGGTGAATATGCCGCAAACCCGCCTCGTTGCGCGTCGACTCGACAGCCATCGTGTTCCTACTCAAGTGCTCCACGCCCGCGCGCGGTCGGCGTCCTGCCGATGCCGACAGGTGCAGTATCCGTCATCGAACCCGATTCCACCAGGCGAGTGGCTATTTTTCCGGAAACCTTCTGAGTCAGGTGAAATAACCGCAGGTCAAACGGGGTGAGCGTGATGGGGCCGGAAAAACCGAGACCGGACGGTTTGAATCCGGCTACCAGTCAGCTATCAACGGTGATCGACACGAACAGCTCGACGGTGTCGGGACCGTGCCAGACCTCGATCTCCTCGGCGTAGGCGCGCGAGATCTCCGCCGAGGCGGTCGCGTCGTCGACCTGGGCCCACACGTCCTCGACCGGGTCGTGATAGTCGCCGTTGGGCGCGAACCGCGCGTAGATGCCCTTGGGCACACGCACCATCAGATCGCCCACCGGGACCTCGTCGGGCGCGGCGTATTCGCGGGCGACCAGTGCGTTCCAGTTGCCCGCGGCATCGGGGACGTAGACGGTGTGCAGCGGCTCGGTGCCGCCGGGACGGTCGCGCAGGCGGTCCTTGAGGAACTCGATGAGATCGCTGTTGCTGACCTTGAAGCTGGGATGTACGCGCGGCACGGCCAAGCCGCCGTAGAGTGCGGCGCCGCGCACCACGATCGTGTACGTCATCGCGGATCGACCGCCAGGTACAGGTCGATCTTGTACGCGTGCGGGTAGCACTCGAAATCGCCGGTGAACGTGCGCTTGATCTGGTTGTGCTCCTCGGCGTAGGCGATCTGGGTCCACAGATCCGTCATCACCTGCGGGAAATTACCCACCGAGGAGAAGCGCGCGTAGGTGCCGCGCGGCAGGCGGGCGGCGAGATGACCGCGGGTCACCTGGTCGAGCGAATCGCACTGGTACCCGACGATCTGGGTGTTGTAGGTGCTCAGCTCGCCGGTGTAATCGGTATAGGCGCTGGCGAGGGGGCCGCCGAGGTCCTGGTGCAGGACCGCCGACCACGCGGCTTCGAGATCCCGGTCGCGCAGCTCACCGAGTGCGCGCTTGGGACTGCGGACCGGCAAACCGGCCACCCAGGTCTCGTCCCGCTCGACGATTTCGAACTGCATTGATGACTCTCTCGAAGGGTCGGCTCGGTTGCGCCATGCTATCAACATCGGACGCCGACGGCGGTGACACACCGAGTTGGTCGTCCACCCAACCTAGCCCAGTTGAGCTGGTCAAACGTCCATCATGGACCGGGCCATTGTCCGATTCCCCGTGATGGCTTAAGCTCCGGCGCTCGTGGGGATACGCGCGGCACTCGCACCGCGAAAACACGTCACACCGTGGGCGACCGGGGTCGCCGCCGCCGTGCTGACCGGGTATATCGCTGTCCTGCTGGCGAATCCGCGACATTTCTACACCGACGACACCGAGGCGCAGTACGCGCCCATGTGGCAGTTGCTCGGCACCGAACTGCGCGCGGGCCGCTTCCCGGCCATGGTGCCGTGGGAGTGGATGGCGGGCAACTACAGCCTCGAGGAAGCCGGGCTCTACAACCCGCCGCAACTGCTGGTGTATCTACTGGCGCCGTCCTTCGACAATCTGGCGCTCTACGCGACCGCGGTCAAGCTGGTGTTCTCCGTGATCGCCGCGCTCGGGGTGTTCCGGATCTGCCTGGCCTACGGCGCCCGTGCGCCCTGGGCGGCGGTGGCGGGCGTGGCGTTCCCGTTCAGCGGGTGGTTCCTGTTCTTCGACGAGGCCAGCTGGTTCACCTCCCACACCGGCACCGCGTGGCTGGTGCACGCCTGGGCCTCGGCGGTGCTCTACGCGCGCGGCAAGGCCGGGCCGATCCCGCTGTTCGTGTTCCTGTATCTGGCGCTGACCATCCAATACGCCTTCCCCGCAGTCGAATCCGGGCTGATGATCGCGGCGGTGGCGGCCGGGGAGTACCTGTACCGGCGGCAGTGGGCGCCGGTGCTGCGGCTGCTCGGGGTCGCCTCGCTGGCGGTGCTCGCGTCGATGATCGCGAATCTGCCGATCCTGCTGTCCTCGCAGGTCACCTGGCGCGGTGACGTGTCCTCGATCTACAACGATCCGTTCCTGACCGTGCCGTGGTCGGAATCGCTGAATGCCTCACTGCCCAGCACGGTTCCGGCGTTCACGGCGTGGTGGGGCCATGTGCAGCCGCTGCCGATGGTGTACATCGCGTGGTTCCTGATCCCGGCGCTGGCCTTCGTCGACTGGCGCGCCGCCGCCCGCGCGGCCGCCGAGTGGAGCGGGATCGCGCTGTTCGCGGTCGCGGCGCTGATGTGGACCGCCGGGCCCGGCGCGATCGGGCCGCTGCGCTGGCCCGCCCGGGTGCTGCCCATGCTGGCGATCGCGCTGCTGGTGCTGGTGTGCGTGCTGATCAGCCGGTACGGGGTGTTCAGCGGGTCGCGGCGGTACACCGCGGCTGCCGCGCTGATCGCGCTGCTGTTCCTGCGATCGTTCTCCGCCGCACCGAAACTCGTCGAACGGCATGTGCTCGCGGTGGCGGTCGTCGCCGCGCTCGGGGCCGGTGTGGTGTGGCTGGCCCGGCACCGGGGCGTCACCGCGGCCGCCACGCTGACCATCCTGGCGACCTTCCCGATCGCCTACACCCAGGTGGCGATCGCCCCGCCGACACCCATGTCGTACAACTTCCCCGAGCGCCGCTCGGAGATGGCCGCCGCGTTCCCCGATTTCGGCGGCCGCACGCTGCAATTGGCCGATCGCGTCATGGTGCGCACCGAGGACCGGACCCTCGCGGGCGCGTACGGGTCGATCGCGCTGGGCAGTTACGCCAAGAACCTCGGGCTGAAGTACGTCAACGGCTACACCCCCGTCGGGCACGCGGCCTTCGCCGGGCTGCTGTGCATGGCCTGGGACGGCGGCACCTGCCCCGACGCGTACCGGCGGGCCTTCGCTGTCGAGCCGTCCTCGGACACGCG
Organism: Nocardia sp. NPDC004415; assembly: GCF_053602435.1. Classification (NCBI taxonomy): domain Bacteria; kingdom Bacillati; phylum Actinomycetota; class Actinomycetes; order Mycobacteriales; family Nocardiaceae; genus Nocardia; species Nocardia sp. NPDC004415. The sequence goes on along the minus strand of NZ_JBSGDP010000037.1, from coordinate 25,114 downwards.
CGTCGTCGATCTGATGATGCTGGACCGGGTCGTCCTGCAACGTTCGCAGTACCCCGACGCGGGCAACCAGCCCGCGCCCACCGGCTGGAAATTCGTCACCTATCCCGGGCACGAGAACCGCATCTGGGTCCTCGAACGCACCGAACCGCTGCCCCACCCCGGTGACCTCATCGCCCACGAATCCGGCGTGAAGGCGTCCGTCATGCCCGAGGGCGGCCTGACCAACACCACCACCGTGTCCTCCGGCACCGGCGGTCGCGTCGTCTTCTCCCGGCTGGCCTGGCCCGGCTACACCGCCACCCTGAACAACCGCGAACTCCCCACCCGGGCGGTGGCCGACACCTTCCTCGCGGTCGACATCCCGCCCGGTACCCACAACGCCACCCTCACCCTCACCTGGCGTCCACCCGGCCTGCCGGTCAGCCTGACCTGCGCGCTGCTCGCGCTGCTCGGGGTCGGCGGGCTGCACTGGTGGTACCGCCGCACCCGCGCGGCGAGCGCGGTGACGCCCGCGACCGGTGGAGTCGAGGTCACGCCACCGGTCAGCTGATGGCGGCGGCCAGGTGCGGCCAGGCCTCGTGCAGATCGGTCTCGAACTGTCCCCAGGTGTGCGAACCGGTCGGCCGGTGGACGTGGGTGGCCGGAATCCCCAACTGCGCCAGCCGCCCCGCGAACGCCGCCGTGCAGGCCCCCGCGATCGTCTCGAGCGGCGGGAACGGCAATCCACGGTCACTTGCCCCCGGCACCCCGGTGGCCGCCGCGAGGAACACCGTCTTGCCCGCCAACCGGCCCGCGTTGGCGAACACATCGTGCTCCCGCCACCCCGGTCCGCCCGGAATACCCCACATGTTGCCCGGGTTGCCACCGCCGCGCACCGCCTGCGCACTGGCCATCGCGATGCCCGCCGGGTCGGCGGCCCACGGGCAGCCGCTCAACGCCGCCACGGCGGAGAACCGCGAGCTGCGGATGGTGAGGTCCAGCGCCGAGGACGCGCTCATCGACACTCCAGCGATGGCATTGCGTCCGCTGGCCCCGAGCGCGCTGTCGATCACGCCGGGCAGTTCCTCGGTCAGATAGGTCTCCCACCGCACCCGGCCGACGCCGGGATCGTCGGAGACCCAGTCGGTGTAGAGGGTGAACGCGCCGCCCACCGGCATCACCACATTGACGAACTTGTCGTCGAAGAACCGCCGCACATCGGTGTTGTCCCACCAGGAGATCCCGTCGGCGCCGCCGCCCGCGCCGGTCAGCAGATACAGCGTCGGCGCGCCCGGCCCCGCAGCCCTGAGCACCCGGTTCTGGATCACCCGGCCCATCGCCGGGGAGTACACATCGAACTGGGCGGCCCGGCCACCCAGCGCCGCCTCCCCCGCCACGTACGCCCCCGGATCGGCCTGCGCCCCGGAGACTCCCAGCCCCAGCGACGCGACGATCGCACACACCACAGCAAGCCACCGTCTCGATGTAGTCACCCTCCGGGTATACCCCGTGGCCCCAGCCGACACACCACGTCACACGCGCCCCAGCGGAATCGTCATCCGCGCGGGGCGTGACCAGGCTCACTTTCGGCTTCCGCCGGCCGGGCGATACCGCGACGACCTGGCGATTCCCCTCCCGCCGTAGTTCCGCCTACGGCGAAAACCAGATGATTCGTGTCGGTGGCAGCCGGAATACTGGCCCGCGCCCGATGAGTTGGTCCCTGCGACACCGTCTCTTCTGTTGTGGTGCCGATCGCGTCCCGCGTGACCCGGCATCGGGCCGCCGCCCGCCGTTCCCCCATTGTTTCCGGAGGTATACCCCGATGTCAGCCGACCTATCCGCACCTGTGTCGACGGGGCGGACACCGACCGTCATCCGGGTACTGGTGCTCGCGACGTTCGTCGTGATCCTCAACGAGACCATCATGATCAACGCGATCCCGCGGTTGATGAGCGATCTGCACGTCACCGAGGTCGCCGCGCAGTGGGTCTCCACCGCGTTCATGCTCACGATGGCCGCCATCATCCCCACCACCGGCTGGTTCCTGCAGCGCGTCACCACCCGCCAGGCCTACGCGGCCGCGATGGGCGTGTTCTTCACCGGCACCGTGATCTCGGCGCTCGCGCCGACCTTCGCGGTGCTGCTGATCGGCCGGATCATCCAGGCGGGCGGCACCGCGGTGATGATGCCCCTGCTCATGACCACCCTGATGACCGTGGTCGCCGAACAGGACCGCGGCCGGGTGATGGGCAACGTCACGCTGGCCATCTCCGTCGCGCCCGCCATGGGCCCGGTCATCTCCGGTCTGATCCTGCAGGTGCACGTGCCCGGGATCGACTCGTGGCGGCTGCTGTTCGTGGTGATGCTGCCGATCGCGGCCGTGGTCACCTGGCTGGGTCTGCGTCAGCTGCGCAACGTCGGTGAGCCGCAGCCCGGTGTGCTGGACCTGCCCAGCGTGGCGCTGGCCGCGCTCGGCTTCGGTGGTCTGGTGTTCGGCCTGAGCAAGTTCCACAGCGACGGCTACACCGTCCCGGCGCTGTACGTGGCCGCCGGTATCGCGCTGATCGCCGCGTTCGCGCTGCGTCAGGTGCGCCTGCAGCGCACCGGTACCCCGCTGCTCGACCTGCGCGTGCTGCTGGTGGGCACCTACGCCAAGGCGCTGGTGCTGATGTCGATCGCCTTCCTGGCGATGATGGGCTCGATGATCCTGCTGCCGCTGTACCTGCAGAACCTGCGCGGCCTCTCGCCGCTGCAGACCGGTCTGCTGGTGATGCCGGGTGGTCTGGCGATGGGTCTGCTCGGCCCGACCGTGGGCAAGCTGTTCGACAAGTTCGGCGGCCGCACGCTGGTGATCCCCGGTGCCATCGGCATCGCGGTCTCGCTGGCCGGGTTCACCCAGATCTCGCTGACCATGCCGTACTGGCAGCTGCTGGCCCTGCACATCCTGCTGATGGTCTCGCTGGCCGCCGCCTTCACCCCGGTGTTCACCCTGGGTCTGGGCTCGCTGCCGATGAACCTGTACTCGCACGGCAGCTCGATGCTGGGCACCTTGCAGCAGGTGGCCGCGGCCTTCGGCACCGCGCTGGTGGTGACGGTGATGTCTTCGCGCAGCACCTCGCTGATCGCCGAGGGCACCGACCCCGCCACCGCCACCCTGGACGGCATGCGGCTGGCCTTCCTGGTCTCGGCGGTGCTGGCGCTGATCGTCATCGCGATGGCGATCCTGCTCCCCAACCGCTCGGCCAACCCGCACGGCGCGCACCCCGCCGCCGACGAGGAGCAGGCCCCGCAGCTGGTCAAGCACTGATCGATCCCCTCGAAACCCCCGGTCGCCCGTCGCGCCCGGGGGTTTCGCGTTCCGCGCCCTGGTCAGGACCGGGGACGCAGGATGACGAACGGAATCTCCCGCTCACCCGCCCACGATTCGTAGTTGTCGAAATTGACGAACGCGTGCGAAATGCGGGGACGAAGCTTCTCCCGCTGCCGCGGGTCGGCCACGACCGCGCGCACGGCCAGCCGCCTGCGGCCGATCCGGATGTGCGTATCGGGCTCGGCGAGCAGGTTGTGATACCACTGCGGGTGCCGCGCCAACCCACCCTGCGACGCGGCGACGACCAGGTCGGACCCGTCCTCGATGTACCCCAGCGGGGCGGTGTGGATCGCCCCGGTCTTGCGCCCCCGATGTTCGAGCAGCAGCACCGGCGCCGGATTGCGCCCGGCCGCGCCGACCCGGTACGTGCGGCCGAGCACCCCACCGGTGGCGCGGTAGAGCCACACGTGCGCCAGCCCCATGTACTTCATGATCTTCGGCAGGACCGGCGAGTCGTAGTACGACGGGCGAGGTGCCGGCGTACCGCTCATGAGGAGGCGGCGATGCGGGTGCGCAGTCCCTCGGCGAAGGTCCGGGCGGCCGCCAGGTCCTCGGCGTTCGGGCGGCCCTTGCGCACGCCACCGACGATCAGGAACGGCAGGTAGGTGTCGTAGCCGTAGCAGGAGAACGAGTCGACGACCCGGAACCCCTTCTGCTCCAGCAGGGCGACGAAGTTGCGCTGGTAACGGCGGAATCCCGGCTCGGGAAAGCCGCTGGTGTGCAGCACGAAGGCGCGGCCGCGCTGCCCTTCCGGCAGTGCCTTGACGAACTTGCGCAGCTCCGGATAGAAGTCCATGTTGCGCACCCCCGAGCCGAATCCCACGAGGTCGTAGGTGGCGAGCTCGGCCGCATCGATCTCGTCGGGATCGACGATGCGGGCCCCCAGCACCTCACCGATCACCTCGGCGACCTTCCTGGTATTGCCATGGGATACCGACTTGCACACGATGACGGTCTTCATGCCAATGCTCCTTGATTTCTCGAATCATGGTGATGTTGACCAACTCCGGCCACCATTCCAACCTAGCCACGCGGGCGAGGCGGGGAAATCATCCGATCGACCGCCGCACTACCCCTTTCGATCCTCCGCCCCCCGACGACGAAGAAGGGCCCGGTCGGTGACCGGGCCCTTCTTTTGTGGAGCTAAGGGGAATCGAACCCCTGACCTTCTCGATGCGAACGAGACGCGCTACCAACTGCGCTATAGCCCCGTGCGGCTCTGGTGAACCGCGCTGTGACACTGTATCAGGCGGTGCGCCCGGATACCGAATCGGTACTCTGACCTGCTGTTCTGCGGGGATTCACCAGTTACTCGCCGACTGCGCGACCGAGGTCTTCGACCCGGTGGCGGAGCGCGCGTGACGTGGCCGGATCGAAGGCTTCGAGGTACTCGAACATCGGGTCCTCGTCGTCGGTGTCGAGCAGGGTGGAGCGGCGGCGCAGGGCGCGCGCGGTGTCGCGGTCCATGGTGCGACGGGTGGTCGCGGCCTCCGGGGTGACCTCGGCGTCCTCGCGCCGCTTGCCGCGGGTGAGGCGGGCCGCGCGACGGCGCCGGATCTCCTCCTCCACGTGCACCTGCTTGCGCAGGTAGGCCAGGTAGCCGGTGAGCACGGCCGCCGAGAGCCCGCACGCCCACCAGAACATCGAGTTCAGCAGCAGGCCGAAGGCGGCGAACAGGATCACCGCGATGATCAGGCCGAGCACGGCGCGCTGCCGGAAGCTGTAGCGCGCGGCGCGCGCGATGGCGTCGGCCTCCGGGTCGTAGCCGCCACGGCCGCGGCGGGAGGGCACGAAGTCGTCGTCCTCATCGAGGCCGGCGGGCTCCTCGGCGGGCTCGACGTCCTCGAGCCGGGCGGGTGGGGCGGGTGGGATGCGGGCCGAGACCGTGTCCTCGTCGGCCGGGACCTCTTCGGGTGCTTCGTCTTCGGTGTCCACGTCGGCGAGATCGGTTGTCCCGTCCGGTTCTTCGGCGGTGGCGGTACCGGAGTCCGGCGCCGCTTCGAGTTCGCCTACCGCGGTGGTCTTTTCGTCGTCATCTTCGGTGACGGTCTCATCGGTCGTCATCCGATCCTCCGAATCAGTTCGGTGGGGGCGCTTGCTCAGCACACGGGGGCGGTAGTCGGGATCGGTCTCGTGATCGCCCGCTGCCCCGATGCGGATCCGGCGTTCGGCCCCGCCACGGTGCAGCACACGGGTGGCGAGCGCGGCATCGGTGGTTCGGCGGATCCGGGGATGCCGGTCCGCCATGATCGGGAACAGGACGAAGACCCACAGCACGACCAGTCCGATCCACAGGATCGAATTCGGCATCGCGGTCATCACCTCCCGTCCCCGCCTGCGTGTTGTCCGTTCGTGGACGCACCACCGACGTCCGTAGGTTAATTCGGGCGCACGCACCCGTGTGGCAGGCGCGCCGTGCACACCTGCCACATGAGTAACAGAATTTTCACGGCAGCGCCGCTCGACCCTCCCTGACCAGGCGGTCCGACACGGTGCCCATGACCTCTTCGACTGTGAGACCGACCAGCATGTGATCGCGCCAGGCGCCGTCCACATCGAGGTAACGGCGCAGCAGGCCCTCTTCGCGGAACCCGACATTGCGCAGCACCGCCTGGCTGGCCAGGTTCTCCGGCCGCACCGTCGCCTCCACCCGATGCAGGCCGACCGGCCCGAAGCAGTGGTCCAGGCCCAGCGCCAGCGCGGCGGTCGCGACACCCTGACCACCCAGATCCTTGGCCACCCAGTAGCCGATCCAGGCCGAGCGCAGCGCGCCACGCACGATATTGCCGATCGTGAGCTGCCCGCTGAACTGCCCGTCGACCTCGATGACCAGTGGGATCATCGCGCCGCGGCGGGCCTCGGCCTTCAGGCTCGTCCACAGCGAGGGCCAGTTCGACGCGTGATTACGCGCCTCCCAGCTGCCCCGGCCGGTCGGCTCCCACGGCTCGAGGTGGTCGCGGTCGCGCAGCCGGATGCGACTCCAGGCCGCGGCGTCGCGAAAACGCACGGGGCGCAACGTCACCTGGCCACCGGCCACGATCAGTGGACCGAGCCGGGCGGGCCATCCGGGATGCTGACCGGCCCGGAACACGTTCATCGACTCCACGTTTCAGCCGCGCTGCGCCAGGAACGCGACCCGCACCTCGTCACCGGTGCGGAAATCGGTGTCGTCGGGCTCCACCACGATCAGGCTGTTGGCCTCGGCCAGGGTGGCCAGCAGGTGCGAGGACCCGCTGTTGCCGTTGCCCAGCGGCTGCACCAGATAGTCGCCGGTAGCCTCGTCGCGCAGCAGCTGCGCGCGCAGATAGCCCTTGCGGCCCGGCATCGACGACACCGGAGTGATGGTGCGCGCGTTGACGATCCGGCGCATCGGCTGACGGCGGCCCAGCGCGATCCGGATCAGCGGACGCACCATCACCTCGAACACCACCAGCGCGCTGACCGGGTTCGACGGCAGCAGGAAGGTCGGTACCTCGTCGCGGCCCAGCCGCCCGAAGCCCTGCACCGAACCGGGATGCATGGCGACCCGGTCGACCTCGAGTTCCCCGAGTCCGTCGAGCGCCTCGCGCACCTGCTCGGAGGCCCAGCCGCCGACCGCGCCCGCGATCACCACGACCTCCGAACGCACCAGCTGGCCCTCGACCACATCGCGCAGCCGGCGCGGATCGGCGCTGACGATGCCGACCCGGTTCACATCCGCGCCCGCGTCGCGCGCGGCGGCGGCCAGCGCGTAGGAGTTCACGTCGTAGACCTGGCCGGGGCCGGGGGTGCGGTCGATGTCGATCAGCTCGCCACCGATCGAGATCACCGACAGGCGCGGGCGCGGATGCACGAGCACCTTGTCCTGGCCGACGGCGGCCAGCAGGCCCACCTGGGCGGCGCCGATGATGGTGCCCGCGCGCACGGCGACGTCACCGGGCTGCACGTCGTCACCGACGCGGCGCACGTAGTCGCCCGAGCGGACCGGCTCGAAGACCTTGATCCGCGCGCGGCCGCCGTCGGTGAAGTCCAGCGGCAGCACCGCGTCGGCCAGGGTGGGCAGCGGGGCACCGGTGTCGACGCGCACGGTCTGGCGCGGCTGCAACCGGATGGGCTGGCGCGAACCGGCCACCACCTCGCCGACCACCGGCAGGGTGAGGTCGATGAGCTCGCCCTCTTCGTCACGGACATCGGTGCCCGCGGCGGTGACATCGACGCTGCGCACGGCATAGCCGTCGACAGCGGCCTGATCGAAGCCGGGCAGCGGACGTTCGGTGATGACGTCCTCCGCGCACAGCAGTCCCTGGGCCTCGGAAATCGCCACCCGGACCGGCCGGGGCGCGACCGCTGCCGCGGTGACCTTGATCAGCTGATCCTCAACCGAGCGCAATCAAGCTCCTGTGTTGTTCGGGTCCCACTCCGGGCTGAGCCGGAAATTCAGCCACTCGCGCAGCTGCGGGCCGTATTCCTCCCGCTCGAGGGCGAAATCGACGGCAGCTCGAAGATAACCGCCCGGGTTGCCCAAATCGTGGCGCGACCCACGGTGGACCACGACATGGACCGGGTGGCCCTCGGCGATCAGCAGCGCGATGGCATCGGTGATCTGCAGTTCTCCACCCGCACCGGGCTCGATGCGGCGCAGTGCGTCGAAGATCACGCGGTCGAGCAGGTAGCGGCCCGCGGCGGCCAGGGTCGACGGCGCGTCGGCCAGGGCCGGCTTCTCGACCATGCCGCGCACGCGCAGCACGTCAGCCTCGGCGCCCTCGTCGAGGGCCTCCACGTCGAAGACACCGTAGGCGCTGACCTGGTCCTTGGGCACGTCGATGGCGCACAGCACCGAGCCGCCGCGCTCGCGCCGGACCCGGCTCATCGTCTCGAGCACCCCGCACGGGAGCACCAGGTCGTCGGGCAGCAGCACCGCGATGGCGTCCTCGTCGGCGTCGAGCACGGCCTCGGCCTGCGCGACGGCGTGACCGAGGCCAAGCGGTTCCTCCTGCACGACCGAGGTGACGTCGAGCAGCGCGGGCGCCTTGCGCACCTTCTCCAGCAGCGCGAACTTGCCGCGCTCGGCCAGCGTGCTCTCCAGCACCAGGTCCTCGACGAAATGCGCGACCACCCCGTCCTTGCCCGGCGAGGTCACGATCACCAGCCGGTCGGCGCCGGATTCGGCGGCCTCGGCGGCGACCAGCTCGATGCCGGGGGTGTCGACCACCGGCAGCAACTCCTTGGGCACCGTCTTGGTGGCAGGCAGAAACCGCGTTCCGAGCCCGGCCGCGGGGACCACCGCAGTGCGGAATCCGGAGGTCTTGTCTGTCATGCGCATACCCTATCCATTCTTGTGCCGTCCGATCGCCGACGTCGCGACGATCCGGCGTCGGCAAGAGCTTAGGGTGGTCGCTGTGGAGATGCCCGGTGAGCGCACCAAATATGCGTGGCGGACCCGGATCCTGGCCGACCGGGCCCAGCTCGCAGCCGCCGAACACGCCGCCGAAGCGGCCGCGCTCGCCGCGCTGACGCCCACGCTGGCCGGGGCCGACGAGGTGGTGTGCGCCTACGTGCCGATCCGCGGCGAGCCCGGCGATCTGCGCATGCTCGACGCGCTGCGCGCCGGTGACGCCACAGTGTTGCTGCCGGTCACCGGGGAGCCCGGTCCGCTGAGCTGGGCGCGCTACGAGGGCCCCGATTCCCTGCGCAAGGCCCGCTACGGCCTGCTCGAACCGACCACACCCACGCTGCCCCCGGAGACGGTGTCCGAGGCCACGACGATCCTGGTCCCGGCGCTGGCGGTGGACCGGCGCGGCGTGCGTCTCGGGCGCGGCGCGGGCTACTACGACCGCACGCTGGGGGCGGCGCGGGCGAGTACGCGGCTCATCGCGGTCGTGCGGGATACTGAACTGGTCGACCGGCTGCCCGAGGAAGCGCACGACCGGCGGATGGGGTGGGCGCTGACACCGCGCGGCGGACTGTGCGAATTGGGCCGTGACCTTCCCGTTCGCCCGGAATGAAAAGGCGATTCGCGACGTTGGCAGTGTCGGCGGTAGAGTGCTAGATCGACGAGACTTGCGGAGGATCCTGTGCCAACTTATTCGTACGCGTGCACCGAGTGTGACAACCGCTTCGACATCGTTCAGTCCTTCTCCGACGACACACTGACGGAATGCCCGCAGTGCTCCGGGAAGCTGCGCAAGCTGTTCAACTCGGTCGGCATCGTCTTCAAGGGCAGCGGTTTCTACCGCACCGACAGCCGGGGTGGCGCGTCCACCGCGAGCGAGCCCGCCAAGACCTCCTCCGACAGCAACGGCAGCTCGGCCGCGTCGAGCGCCGGGACCAGCTCCACACCGGCCGCTGCCAGCTGATTCACCAGTTGTCCACAGCCCCGGAGTTATCCACAGGCGGGGCTTTTCGGGGGGTTCCGGGTCGGCGCCGCTGCCTACGCTTCGGGCATGACTCGCAGTCTTGCCGATCTGGGGCGTGGCAGCTCCTGGCGCTTCGCCCTCGGTAATCGCCCGGCCTGGGCCGATGCCCTGCTCGTGCGCCGCGTGCTCGCGGCCCTGCTGGCCGTGACGGCCCTGGTGCTGTTCGTGCGCGGCGATCCGGGCGCCCAGCGCCACGACGTGGTGGTGGCCGCCCACGATCTCGCGCCCGGCAGGCTGCTCACCGCCGAGGATCTGCGCGTCGACCAGCACGAATCCCGCGCGCTGCCCAGCGGTTCGGTCGCCGATACCGCCGCCCTGCTCGGCGCCACTCTCACCGGGGCGATGCGCGCGGGCGAGCCCTTCACCGATCTGCGGGTGGTCGGCCCGCGCCTGGCCGCCGCCGCGGCGGGCAGCGCCGACGCCAGGATCGTGCCGATCCGGCTGGCCGATCCGGCGGTGGCCGAAGTGTTGCGCGCGGGCGATCGGGTCGATGTCGTCGGGGTGGAGGATGCCGGGGCGCCCGGTGCCGCCCGGCCGGCGCGCACGCTGGCCACCGATGCCGCGGTACTGCTGGTCACCGCCACCGGCGAGCGTCGTTCCGGGGCGGAACGGGTGGTCCTGGTCGCGCTGGCGCACGAATACGCCGCGGCCGTCGCCGGTGCGTCGCTGCGGACGGCGCTCACCGTCGTCTTACATTGAGACCCGGACCGCCGGGGCTCGACCGCCCCGGCGATAGTTCGCGAGAAATTTGCCGCAACTGTCGTTAGCATCACTCAAAGACCAGCACCACCGTTTCGCATCATTCGACAATGGAGCGCAGCGCCCCGGGCCGGCTCCGGTACGAAGGAGACATCGGCATGCTCAAAGGTTTCAAGGATTTCCTGCTCCGCGGCAATGTGGTCGACCTGGCTGTCGCGGTGGTCCTGGGTACGGCCTTCGTCGCGATCGTCACCGCGTTCACCAACGGGATCATCAATCCGCTGCTCGCCCTGCTGGGCGGGACCGATGAGCTGGGCTGGGGCATCCAGCTGGACCCGGACAAGCCCGCCACCTTCATCGCGCTCGGCCCCATCATCACCGCCGCGATCAATTTCCTGATGATCGCGCTGATCCTGTACTTCGTGCTGGTGCTGCCCGCGACCATGGCCAAGAAGCGGTTCTCCACCGCCGACGAGAAACTGACCGAGAACGAGCTGCTCATCCAGATCCGTGACCTGCTGGCCGCCGACCGGGGTGCCGCCTCCAACGGCAAGCACAGCTTCGTCACCGAGCCCGAGCCGACCTCCGACGGCAAGCGCGGCAGCTGAATCCACTTCGCGCACAGAAGATCCGGGGCCTGATCACCGTGGCGACCAGGCCCCGGGATGCCCTCAGCCGAGGCTGAAGGGCTGGCCCCACAGGGTGACCCAGCTGATCACGTTGTCGGTCTCCACCTCGACGCTGACGAACGAGCGCGCCTGCGCGTAGCCGCCGCAGCCGGACAGGCCGATGGTCTCGTCGGCCCAGGTCACCGAGCCGGACCCGCCCTGGAAGGCATTGCGGGTCTTGTGGGATTCGTTGCCGTAATCGTCGGGCATCTCGAGATCGAGGACGTAGAAGGATTTGGACTGGCCGGGACCCAGCGTCAGCGAACCGCCGCCGAGACCGACCGCGCTGTCGGCGTCGAAGCCGCCCTCGGCCGAGGGGCCGCCGCCGGCGATATTGACCTGGCAGCCCACGGTGTAGCCGGGAAAGATCTTGCCGCCCCCGTCGCCCGATACCGTCACCTGGGCACTGCCCGAGACCCACGCATTGCGGTGTACGGGTGTCGATCCCATCGACGGATTGATGTTCGCGGACTCCCCGACCATGCTGATGTCGACGACGGTGCCGTCGGACAGGGTCTTGGTGATGTGTCCGCCCGGCAGCGGAACGAAGGTGTCGGCGTGTGCCGCACCGGTGGAGAACAGGCCCAGCGCCACGGTCGCCGCGGCGGCGAGACCGGCCACGCGCGCCATGCTTGCAACATTGCTGATCACAGTTGACCCCTCGAGGGTGAATTCGATTGAGCGAGCGAGAATGTCGTGACCCGGCCGGGCTCAGCCGATGCTGAACGGCGCGCCGTAGAGGGTCGTCTTCGAGTAGTGGTCACCGATGATCTCGACCACCGTGTACGCCCGGGCCTGGGCGTAGCCCGCGCACCCCTGGATCTGGATCTCGGCATCCTGATAGTCCACCGAGTAGACACCGGGCTTGAGGATGTCCTTGGAGCTGATCTGGACGAAGGCCACCTCGCCGGGCCCGAGATTCAGGCCGATCGAGGCCTCGCCCAGCGGACCGTCCATGGTGTCCGCGCCGACCGCGGCCTGCGCGCTGATCGCCTCGTCGCCGATGCTGACCTGGCATCCGACGATGTAGCCCGTATTCAGCTGCGACGCACCGTGAGTCGAGGAATTGTTGGAACCGGAACGGTTGGACGGCCCGTTCCACGGACCCACCTCGCCTTCCGGCGTGACCTGCACATCGGCGCGCGCGCTGCCCGAGACCCAGACCACGCGGCCCGCGCCGTTGGCGGCCAGCGACGGGGAGATGACGGCGTGCTCACCGGTACGGCTCACGGTGACACCGGGGCCTGCCTTCTGGCCGTCCGGCAACGGCACGAAGGTATCCGCGTTGGCTGCACCGGCCGACAACAGGCCGATCGTCACGGCCACCGCGGCGCTCGCGCCCCAGGCACCGCGACGCACGCGGTTGGTGCGGTTCTCGCTCATTCTTCCCCTCGAGGTGTACGCAAAATCCGACCTCGACCATCGAGGCCGATATCTGTGTGCTGCGCCCGGTCCCAGCTGGGTTGTGCCACAAGGCAATCACCGCTGGCAACAGAGCAGAGCGCTCTGCCGGGAGGTGGATCGAGAAAGCTGAAAGCCGCCACAAACATAATGAGCCGACCGGCCGATGTCCAGCGCCTTGGAAATCGCGGACAGCAAAACGGGCCGGTCGCTCGCGCGACCGGCCCGTGATGTGTTCGGGATAAGGCGAATCAGCCGAGGCTGAAAGGCTGACCCCACAGCGTGACCCAGCTGATCACATTGTCGGTTTCCACCTCGACGCTGACGAACGCGCGCGCCTGCGCGTAGCCGGCGCAGCCCGACAGGCCGATGGTGGTGTCGGACCAGGTCACCGAGCCGGAGCCGTTCGTGAACTTGTTCGACTTGCCGTGCGACTCCGAGCCGTAGTCGTCGGCCTTCTCGATGTCGAGCACGTAGAACGAGGAGGACTGGCCGGGGCCCAGCGAGAGCTCGCCGCCGGTGCTCACGCCCGCGTCGACGTTGCCCTCCCAGTCGCTGCCCAGATCGCCACCGCCGGAGACGCCGCCGCCGGAGATGTTGACCTGGCAGCCCACGGTGTAACCGGGGAAGATCTTGCCCGAGCCGCCGTCGGAGACGGTGACCTGCGCGCTACCCGAGACCCACGCGTTGCGGTGGACGGGGGTCGAGCCCAGGGACGGGTTGATGTTGGCCGACTCGCCGACCAGGCTGATGTCGACGACGGTGCCGTCGGAGAGAACCTTGGTGATGTGTCCGCCCGGCAGCGGAACGAAGGTGTCGGCGTTGGCCGCACCCGTGGAGAACAGGCCGACGGCCACGGTGGCCGCGGCCCCGACGCCGGCCGCCTTCGCCAGGTACTTACGGTTGATCATTGATTTGTCCCTCGAGGAGTGAGTTCGCCGCAGCGAGAAGAAGATTCGTACCGGTTCGACAGACGTCAGCCGATGCTGAACGGCATCCCGTAGAGGGTGGTCTTCGAGTAGTGGTCGCCGATGATCTCGACCACGGTGTACGCGCGGGCCTGCGCGTAACCGGCGCAGCCCTGGATCTCGATCTCCGCGTCCTGGTAATCGATGGCGTAGGTGCCCGCCTTCAGGATGTCCTTCGAGCTGATCTGGACGAACTTGACCTCGCCCGGGCCCAGGTTGACGCCGATCGAGCCACCCGCGGTCACGCCGCCGGTGCTGATGCCGCCGGACACGCCGGCGCCGATCGCGTCGTCGGCGATGCTCACCTGGCAACCGACGATGTAGCCGGTGTTCAGCTGGGAGGTGCCGTGGGTGGAGGAGTTGTTGGAGCCGGGGCGGCCCGACGGACCGTTCCAGGGGCCGACCTCGCCCTCGGGGGTGTCGGCGACCTCGGCGATGGCGGTGCCCGAGACCCAGACGACGCGGCCCGCGCCGTTGGCGGCCATCGACGGGGAGATCAGGGCGTGCTCGGCGGTGCGGGTGATGGTCACTCCGGCCGGGCTGACCTTCTGACCGTCCGGCAACGGTACGAAGGTATCGGCGTTGGCGGCACCGGTCGACAGCAGGCCGAAGGCCACGGCGGCCGCGGCAGCGCCGACGCTCGCGGCGCGGGCGCCACGACGCACACCAGTGGTGCGGTTCTCGCTCATACTTCCCCTCATCAGGTGTCTAACAGCCGGTCTCGACTTTCGAGACCGAACGGGTGGACCTCACAGGCCCAGCTCAGTGTGTCGCCCCTTTGTTGCCGTTGCGTAACCAACTGTTATTTCGGCGATACGGCCGGGGCTGTGTGTGGAACCCGAGCCAGGGTTCCACCGGGGGTTCGATCGACTCACGGAAGCGGGGCTGTGAGGGCCGGTAGTTGATGGCCCGATGGCGAACATTAAACGCTCGTGCGTCTTTACGCCAAGGAAAGAGTTCGTAAATTTCAGCGCCGTCGCAGGCACAGGTGCGCACATCGCCACATGCTTTGACGTGCATTTATGCATCCCTTACTGGCACCGTCAACCGGGATCGACGCGACCGGATCGAACCGGACAAAGGGTGCTTATACGACAAAAGACCACGCTAACGCGTGGTCTCGGGGAATTTGTCACCGCTTCGCAATCACAGCGAATGCGGCATTGTCGTGAGGGTTTATTACCGGCGGGTTACGCCGGATAACGGTACGGTCACCCGTGATGCGGCGGAACTTGCGAACGCAGCCATTCATCGCTGTCGCCGGAGTGGCCGGAACCACGTTCGTCGCGGGTGGTTTCGGGCAGCACCTCACCGAAGATCCGGGCCAGGCGCAATGCCTCGGCGGCCTTGCGCCGGGCCGCCTCCTGCCGCTCCGGTGAGGTGCCTTCCGAGGTCGTCATCGAACTCACTCGTCCAATCCGGAGAGTTCGCCGATCACCTTGCTGGCCAGCGGGCCCAGCGTGGCCATGCCGTCGCGGATCGCCGCGCGGGTGCCCGGCAGATTCACCACCAGGGTGCTGCCGGAGATGCCCGCGACACCGCGCGAGAGGCCCGCGTCCAGCGAACCGGCGACGCGGCCGGACGCGCGCAGCGCCTCGGTGATGCCCGGCAGGTCGCGGTCGAGCACCTGGGTGGTGGCCTCGGGGGTGACATCGCGCGGGGACATACCGGTGCCGCCCACCGAGATCACCAGGTCGACGCCACCGATCACCGCGGTGTTGAGCGCGTTGCGGATCTCGACCTCCTCGGCCTGCACGCTCACCGAGGCGTCGACCAGGAAGCCCGCCTCGTTGAGCAGTTCGGTGACGAGAGGGCCGAGCGAATCCACGCCGCCATGCGCCGTCCGATCGTCGACGACAACAACCAGTGCACGCCCTGCCACGGGAGCATCGATGTCCATGCTCATCACCGTAGCGCCTACACACGACAGCGCAGCGCTCGAACGCATCATCGGCCCCCCTCCACCGCGGCGGCGGTGAGCGTGACCTCGACGGTCTTGGCGTTGCCGCCCTGCTCGTCGGTGTAGGTGAGCTTCACCTTGTCGCCCGGCTGGTGCGAGCGGACCGCGGCGATGAGCGCGTCACCGGAGTCGATGGGCCGGTCGTCGAGGCGGGTGACGACCGCGCCCGCCGGGATGCCCGCCGCGGCGGCGGGACTGTCGGGGGTCACCTCGAGCACGCGCGCGGCCGAGTCCTGGGGGCGCAGTTTGATGCCGATCTGGGCATAGGTGGCGTGGCCGGTCTTGATCAGTTCGTCGGCGACGCGGCGGGCCTGGTCGACCGGGATGGCGAAACCGAGCCCGATGGAACCGCTCTGGGCCCCGGCCGCCTCGCCGCCGAGGCTGGCGATGGCGGTGTTGATGCCGATCAGCTTGCCCTGCCCGTCGACGAGCGCGCCGCCGGAGTTGCCGGGGTTGATCGCGGCGTCGGTCTGGATGGCGTCGATCACCGGGTTGACCCCGCTGGGCACGCCCTCGCCGCTGGTGGAGACCGGGCGGTTGAGCGCCGAGACGATGCCGGTGGTGACGGTGCCCGCCAGGCCGAGGGGGGAACCGATGGCGATCACCGGCTGACCCACGGCGAGCCCGTCGGAGGTGCCCAGCTCGATCGGAGTGAGCCCGGTCTTGCCGCTGACCTTGATGACGGCCAGATCCGAGACCGGATCGGCGCCGATCATGGTGGCCGGGGCGGTGCTGCCGTCGCTGAAGACGACCTCCATCTTGGCGCCGCTGCCCGCGCCCGCGGCCACGTGATTGTTGGTGAGGATCAGCCCGTCCGAGGACAGCACCACCCCGGAACCCTCGCCCGAGGCGCGATTACCGGCGACCTTGATCATCACCACGCTCGGCAGCACCCGCTGCGCGACCGCCTGGGTGGACCCGGCCGGCGCGTTGGCCACATTGTTGACCGCGGGCTTGGGCGCCTCGAGGGCGTTGGTGACGGTGGCGGAGTCCGAACCGGTCGCCAGCACGCCTACCGCGCCACCGATACCACCGCTGACCAGCGCGATCGCCGTCGCACCCGCGATCAGACCCAGCCGCATCGGCTTACGCGGCGCCATCGGGGCGGGTGCGTAGGGGCCCGGATGACCTCCCTGCACCGGTCCGCCGAAGGACTGCGGCGGGACCGTGTAGCCCTGGCCGGTGTAGCCCTGGCCGGTGAAGCCCTGGTCGCCGCGCGGCGGTGGGGTGAACCCCTGGCCGGGTGCCGGGTGGGCGGCATCCGGGCCGTGGGGCGGCGGGGTGTGCGCACCGGGGTGCGAATGATCCGCGCCACCCGCTCCGGCACCGGGCTGGTCAGCGGGTCGCTGCTGGGGATCGTCGGTCATGGTTTCAGTCTCCTCACGCTTGCCGACCAGCTTCGCGACGGCTACTGAGAGGCGCCTGAGATCGTGCCGTCAGTTTTCCGAGACTCCGCTTCCGCGCTCAGATCGCCGCGGAGTCGTCGGGGAACACCGGGGCCTCACCGGGCAGCACGATCCGCACCAGCGCGCCGCCGCGCGGGGAGGTGTCCACCACGATGGTGCCCCCGTGCTTGGTGACCACCTGTTTGACGATGGCCAGCCCGAGCCCGGAACCGGGCATCGACCGCGAGGCCGTGGTCCGGTAGAAGCGCTCGAAGACCAGCTCCCGCTCCCCCGGCGGGATGCCGGGACCCGCGTCGCCGACCGAGAGCTCCAGCAGACCCTCGCCCACCGGCCGCATGGCGATCCGGACCTCGCCCTCGGGCGGACTCCACTTGGCCGCGTTGTCGAGCACATTGAGCACCGCGCGTTCGAGCCCGGCCTCGTGCCCGTAGACGAACCAGGGCCGCAGCTCGGCGGTGAAGGTGATGCCGGTGCCGCGCCTGCGGGCGCGTTCCAGCGCGCGCTCGGCCACGTCGCCCAGATCCACCCGGTCGTAGACCGTTTCGGGGGCGTCCTCGCGGGCCAGGTCGACCAGGTCGCCGACCAGGGTCGACAGCTCCTCGATCTGGGCCACCACGTCGGCGCGCAGCTCGGCCATGTCCTCGTCGGGCAGTTGCGGCGCGCCCGGCCTGCCCGAGGCGATGAGCAGTTCCATATTGGTGCGCAGCGAGGTCAGCGGGGTGCGCAGCTCGTGGCCCGCGTCGGCGACCAGACGGCGCTGACGGTCCCGCGATTCGGCCAGCGCGCGCAGCATGGTGTTGAAACTCTCGGTGAGCCGGGCCAGTTCGTCGTCACCGGTGACCGGGATCGGGGTGAGGTCGTCGGTGCGCGCGACCCGCTCGGTGGCGGCGGTGAGCCGGGCGATCGGGCGCAGGCCGGTGCGGCCCACCGCGGTGCCCGCCGCGGCGGCCAGCACCACGCCGCAGGCACCGACCACGAACAGCAGCCAGGCCAGCCGGTCGAGCACCTCGCGGGTGCGGTAGAGCTTCTGGGAGATGATCAGGGTGGCGCCGCTGTGCGTGCGCGCGGCCAGTACCCGCTGGTCACCGACGGTGCGCAGCGAGGAGTTGAGCTTGCCGTCGGCGACGGCGAGCTCCTGGGTGCCGACCGGCGGAATGGTCTGCTGGGGCGGCATGTAGGGCTTGTGGTCGGCGTAGATCAGCGCCACGCCGACATCGTTGGAGAACAGCCCGGCCAGCACGATCGACTGGAAGCCGAGCGTCTCGAAGTTGTTGTTGATCATCGTGGCCGCGCGCGCCTCGAGCTGGGCGTCGACATCGTCGTAGAGCGAGCGCGCCACCAGCGCGTAGGCGGCGATCGAGGTCACCGCGACGGCGATGAGTACCACCGAGGCGGCCAGCAACGTCACCCGCCAGCGCAGCGAGACCGAGCGCGTCAGCGGCATCGGCGGACGCATCTCGCCCGCGTCGGGTGGCCGGCGCAGAGCCGCGACCGCGGGCTCCTTGGGTGCCATGCCCGCCGCCTACGGAGGGGTCTCGCGCAGCACGTAGCCCACGCCACGCACGGTGTGGATCAGCCGCTGCTCGCCATCGGCCTCGGTCTTGCGGCGCAGATAGCCGATGTAGACCTCCAGCGCGTTGCCGGAGGTGGGAAAGTCGTAACCCCACACCTCCTCGAGGATGCGGCCACGGGTCAGCACCCGGCGCGGATTGGCCATCAGCATCTCCAGGAGGGAGAACTCGGTGCGGGTGAGACTGATGGCGCGTTCGCCGCGCGCGACCTCCCTGGTGACCGGATCCAGCGACAGATCGGCGAACACCATCGCCTCCGACGCCTCGCCCGGATCGGGGGTTCGCCTGCGCAGCAGCGCGCGTAAACGCGCCAGCAATTCCTCCAACGCGAATGGCTTCGGCAAATAATCGTCGGCACCGGCGTCGAGACCGGCCACCCGTTCGGAGACCGAATCGCGCGCGGTCAAAACGAGAATCGGCAGATCGTCGCCGGTGCTGCGCAGCCTGCGGCACACTTCCAGGCCGTCCAGGCGCGGCATCATCACGTCGAGCACGAGGGCATCTGGCCTGGCAGCGGTCACTTTTTCGAGTGCGTCCATGCCGTCGACAGCCAGGTCGACCGTGTAGCCGTTGAAGCTCAGTGACCGGCGCAGGGATTCCCGCACGGCACGGTCGTCGTCGACTACCAGAATGCGCATACGCCCAGTTTGCCGTGACCGACTGAGAACGCACTGAGAGGGTACGCCGCGACGGCGGGCCGACCGGTTCCGCGGCGGCCCGGCGCCGAACGTTGGAGCTCTTGACAAAGCCGCGCGAATCGTCTTTGTGGCAGCGCATATTCGGCGAATTTCCGGGGGTGTGGCCCGGATTGCCGTTGATCACCCAGCACGGTATCTTTCCTGCGGTATAACAAGACCTCCAGTTGGTTCTGCGCTCGCATCGCTCCGCGACCTCCCCGCGCGGGCCGGAGTCACACGTGGAAGCAGAGGCAACGCACGCGGATGGAACCTGCATCGCGCTCCTGGCAATTCAGCCTGTCCAACTGGTCGGTAACGCGCAAGGTCGGTGTGGTGCTGGTGCTGCCGGTGATGCTGGCGACCGCCTTCGCCGTGCTGCGCATCAACAACGAGCTGCAGACCATGACCCAGCTCGGCGCCGCCACCGAACAGGCCACCGTCCTGCGTCCGGTCGTCAAGTTCGCCACCGCGACCGAGCAACTCGCCGTCGCCGCGACCGCCAACTGGGGCGCGATCGCCGACCCCCAGACCGACGCCGCCCTGACCACCTACGACCAAGCCCTCGCCGAGGTCCAGAACGCCCTGCGCTCGGCGCGCATCGACCCCGCCGTCGCCGCCGACCTCACCGCCGCGACGGCCACCGGTGCCACCCTGCGCAACACCGTGCGCGGCGGCTCGCCGGCGATGGTCAGCGAGCAGACCGACGAGATCGCCGACCGCATCGGCAACGCGCTGGCCAAGACCCCCGTGGTCGAGGACTTCGTCGTGCAGCGCTACTTCCTGCAGCTGACCGCGCTGCACCAGGCCCGCCGGGTGCTCACCCGCGAGCGCACGATGGTGGTCTCGCCGGAGGCCACCAGCACCCCGAGCGCGCGGGCCAAGATGCTGATCGAGCTCGGCTCCGAGTCGACCATGATCAAGACCTACGGCATGATCCTGCCGGAGAACGCAGGCGCGATGGCCTCGCTGCTCGACGCCGTGCAGACCCGGATCAGCGTGTTCAGCCAGAACAACGGCGACCCGACGACCAATGCCGCGGTGCTCAACACCCTGCAGGTCAGCGCCGACACCTACGCCTCCACCATCAACACCCTGCTCGACACCGTCGACCGCACCCTCGACGCCAACACCGCCACCGCCCAGACCGCCGCGCTGCGCGAGACCACGCTGGTGCTCGGCATGCTGCTGGCCGGTCTGGCCCTGGCCCTGGCGGTGGCGCGCACGCTGGTCGTGCCGGTGCGCAGGCTGCGCCGCGACGCGCTCGAGGTCGCGCACGTGAAGCTGCCCGACGAGCTGGCGGTGGTGCGCAGCGGCGGGGCGACCCCCGAGATCGCCCCGGTCGGCGTGCATTCCACCGACGAGGTCGGCCAGCTGGCCCGCGCGGTCGACGAGATCCACGAGCAGGCGCTGAATCTGGCCGCCGACCAGGCCCGCCTGCGCCTGCAGATCGGCAACATGTTCGAGACGCTCTCGCGGCGCAGCCAGTCGCTGGTGGAGCAGCAGCTCGCGCTCATCGAGGAACTCGAGCACGAAGAAGACAACCCGTCGCGCCTGCAGACCCTGTTCCGGCTCGACCACCTCGCCACCCGCATGCGCCGCAACGGCGACAACCTGCTCGTGCTCGCCGGTACCGCGCTGCGCCGCGGGCACCTGCCGCCGGTGCCGCTGTCGGACATGCTCTGGAGCGCGGTCTCGCAGGTGGAGGACTACCAGCGCGTCGAGATCGGCAATGTGCCCGACGGCGTGGTGGCCGGTGAGTCCGCGGTCGACATCGAGCACCTGCTCGCCGAGCTCATCGACAACGCCCTGCGCTACTCACCGCCGAGCACCTCGGTGGCCGTCATCGTCGGCCGCGCGGTCGACGGCGGGTACCTGATCGAGATCACCGACCGTGGTCTTGGCATGTCGGCCGAGGACCTGCAGACCACCAACGACCGGCTCGCCTCCGGTGGTGAGGTCACCATCGAGACCGCCCGCCGGATGGGTCTTTTCGTGGTCGGCCGGCTGGCCAAGCGCCACACCATCACCGTCAGCCTGCGGCGTACCGCCGGGCAGCCCGCGCAGCCGGGCATCACCGCCAGCGTGCATCTGCCCAGCGCGCTCGTCGCGCCCACGCCCGCGTCCTCGGGGCCGCCGACCGGCCCCAACCCGATCGTCACCGGCCCGAACCCGCTGGTGCCCGGCGCGATCGGCCCGCACGCGCTGACCCCCGCCGACATCACCGGCCCGAACCCGATCATCGCGCCCGACCCGGCCGCGCTGCTCCCGTCGGCGGCCACCGGCCCGCACCCGCTGGTGCCCCCGGCCGCCCCCGGCGCGCACCCGCTGGTGCCGACCGGTCCGCATCCGCTCGTCCCGACCGGCCCGACGCTGGTCCCCCTCGACGCGAACGCCCCGCGTACCGAAGCCGGTCTGCCGCAGCGCCGTCCGGCCGCGGTGCCGCCGCCCCCGCCCGAGCCGGTGGCCGTCGAGTCCGAGGAACCCACCGGTCTGTGGGCCGAGCACGAACACGACACCGACGATCTGCCCGTCCCGCCCGCCGACCCGGAGCCGCTCGCACCGCGCACCGTCACCCTGCCGCAACGTCTCACGGCGCCCGCGCCCGTCGAACCGGAACCGGAACCGGAACCCGAACCGCGGCGCCCTGAAGCCGAGCCGAACCCGACGAGCACCCGGTTGCAGCCGGTCACCGGTGAGGCGCCGACGCCCATCTACCAGCGGATGGTCTCGGAGTGGCTGGTCGAACCCGCCACCGCCGCCACCGAATCCGGCGGCACCGGCGGCGCCTCCTGGAGCGCGCCCGGAGACGACGGCTGGTCCGCGGCCGCCAGCGCGGGCACCCCGCCCACCTCCTCCCGTACCGTCGGCGGCCTGCCGATCCGCAAACCGGGCGCCCAGCTGGTGCCCGGCGGACTCTCCCCCGCCGAGGAAGCGGGCGCGCGCGATCCCGAGGAGATCCGAAGCAACTTGACCCGACATCTCAGCGGCGTCCGCAGTGGCCGCGCCGAGATCCAGCACAACGACGGAGGCCTCGAATGAGCAACGCGCATCCCACGGACGAGAATCTGAACTGGCTGGTCGCCCGCTTCACCCGGGACGTGCCCGGTGTCTCGCACGCGGTGCTCGTCTCCGCCGACGGTCTGCTGCAGGCGACGAGCCCGCACCTGCCCTCCGATCGGGCCGAGCAGCTGGCCGCGGTGACCGCGGGCCTGGCGAGCCTGTCGATGGGCGCGGCGCATCTGTTCGACGGCGGCAAGGTGATGCAGTCGATCGTGGAGATGCAGCGCGGCTACCTGCTGGTGATGAGCGTCGGAAACGGCTCGCACCTGGCGGTTCTGGCCAACAAGAGCCACGACATCGGCCGGATCGGCTACGAGATGGCGTTGCTCGTCGACCGGGTGGGCTCGGCGGTCACCGCCACCGCCCGCTCCGCCGGCTGAGGTGAGATGTCGAGCCCCTACGGATCTGAATACCGGCCGACGACACGGGTCAGGCCCTATGCCCTGACCTCCGGCCGCACCGAGCCCGCGATCGCGCTGCCGCTGGAGGCGGTGATCGAAACGGTCTCATATACCGCACACTTGGAGTGGCCCGCAGGCGATCTGCGGACCGAAATCGTGCGTCTCGGCACACATCGGCTCTCGGTCGCCGAAATAGCGGCATACCTCGGGCGCCCACTGGGTATGGTCCGGGTGATGATCGGTGATCTCGTAGTAGGCGGGATTCTTCGAGTGCATTCGACGCTGACCGAGCAGGCGAGCTACGACGAACGCCGATCACTGATGGAGAGGACTTTGCGTGGACTCCGTGGCCTCTGATGGCATGCGCCCACCGACACCGGACCAGCGCGTCGCGTCGACGAAGATCGTCGTGGCGGGCGGATTCGGTGCAGGCAAGACCACTTTCGTGGGGGCGGTGTCGGAGATCGTGCCACTGCGTACCGAAGCGATGGTGACCCATTTCTCCGACGGCATCGACGATCTCGCCGAGACGCCGGAGAAGGAGACCACCACCGTCGCCATGGACTTCGGCCGCATCGTGCTGCCGGGCAACCTGGTGCTGTACCTGTTCGGTACGCCGGGCCAGAAGCGTTTCTGGTTCATGTGGGACGACCTGATCCGCGGCGCCATCGGCGCGGTGGTGCTGATCGATACCCGCAGGCTGGAGGACAGTTTCGCCGCCGTCGACTTCTTCGAGGCGCGCGGGCTGCCGTTCCTGATCGCGGTCAACCGCTTCCCGAACGCCCCGCGCTTCCCGATCGCCGAACTGCGCGAAGCACTCTCGGTGCGCGAGGGCATCCCGATCGTCGACATCGACGCGCGCAACGCCGTCGAGGTCCGTCAGGCACTGGCGGCGGTGACCGAATACGCCATCGCCCAGCTCGAGCCGCAGCAGTTCGAGGGGGCGGGCAGGCGTGGTTGACACGCTCGCCGCGACCGGGGCCGACGCGTTCGGGCGTGGCGGCGGGGTCGCCTGGCTCGCCCCGGCGCTGTCGATGCTCGGCGCGCTGGTGGCCTTCGCCTGTGTGCGTCATGCCAGGTACTCGATCAAGTTCCGGCTGCTGTGGCTGACGATGGCGGCGGTCTCGCTCGGCGGAGTCGGGCTGTGGCTGGCGAATTCGGTGGCGCTGCTCGGCGTGCAGGTGCACGACAGCCCGGTGCGCTACAGCGGAGCGATCGGCACCTCGGCGCTGGCCATCGCGGTCGTCGGGGTGCTGGCGGGCCTGCTGATCGGCGGGCGGGCACCGCATCTGCCGCGGGTGATCGTCGGCGGGCTGACGATGGGCCTGAGCATCGGCCTGTCGACCTATCTGACCCTCGACGCCCTCACAGTGCAGGGCGATGTCGAGGAGTCCCTCGGGCTGACCGGCCTGGCGATGCTGGCCGCGATGGCACTGTGCACCGCGATGCTCTGGGCGTTCCAGTCGGTGCGCCTGATCGGGCTGCGGGTGCTGGCCTCGGCGCTGTTCGCGCTCGGCGTGGCCGGGGTGTACCACCTGGGTGTCTCGGCGCTGGAGTTCTCGATCGACCCCGGTACCCGCGCACCGGTCGGGCTGCAATTGTTCGATCTGGTGTTCCCGATGTTCGTGATCGGCGCGCTGGGCCTGACGGTGCCGATCACCGCGGTGCTGGTGGCACCGGACCGGCGGGACGTCACGACCAGCTAACGTCCGGTTTGCCGGAAAATTTGTGGACGCGCGCCCCATTCGCGAAATCCCGCGCGGCAGGCCGGATTCGGCCGGAAAACCACCCCTGAAGTGGCGATGAGCGGGTTCTCCGTCACCGGAGAACCCGCCCTCGTGCACGAGAGTACATACCCGCCCAGGACTCCGCATCAGGTGTTCCGGAATTCTCTTGTGCCAGAAAACAAACCGTAAGTCCGCAATCGCTTCGCCAGCAATCTCCCGGCAAGCTCATCGACCCTCTCTCGCCAAGTGGCATGCGTCACAGCGTTAACCTGCGGATTGCCCCACTCCCATCGCGGGCCCCTGAGCAGGCACGACAGTGCACCAGCAACCCCCCTGGACAGCACCCGGCGCGTTCGCGCCCCACGCCCGGCCCGGCGGGACTATGGTCGCGGATGGGCGCTGTCCGTCTCGCCCAGTACATCCCCGGGTTCGTTCGAAGGAGTTCGCATGGCCGTCAACGTGGTACTCGACAAAGTTCTCGACAAGGAATTCGAAAACAAGACGCTCGCGGAGATCCTCGCCGCGCCCCCGTCGGCGCTGGCCGGGCTGACCGAGGCGCACGACAAGCAACTGCTCGAGGCACTCAAGATCAAGACCATCGCCGACCTGGGCAACAACAAGTTCTTCCAGCTCGCCGCGACCCTCGTAGCGCTCGCCGAACGCGAGGGCTGAGACATCAGCGGCTGGCGCCGCGGGTTTGCGGCCCCCTTAGGCCTCGCGTCCGAGGGGCGATACTTCGGCTTCGCCGGTAAGTGAGGCCCCACGGAGGCGGGGCGGGGCGCCATACCGTGTGGGGGTGGCGGGTTGGGCAAGGCCGGCCAGGGGTTAGCGA
>NZ_JBSGDP010000036.1:0-59573 GCF_053602435.1 Nocardia sp. NPDC004415 | reverse complement strand
GAAGGGCCTTACCGCTCGACTTGCATGTGTTAAGCACGCCGCCAGCGTTCGTCCTGAGCCAGGATCAAACTCTCCGTTGAAGACTCTCGAAACACCCGAAGGCGAATCAGAATAATCTAAAGACTAGAGTCCGAAAACCTAGCAATGCCGAACACCAGCAAAAGTTTGCTGACATTCAAAATGTCCACTCCTCAACCGGGGGGTATGAGAAGCGGAACCAATATAATTATTGGCACTGACATTCATCGACACACTATTGAGTTCTCAAAGAACACACGCACAAGCTTCTACCCGCAACATGTAGCAGGGGTTTCAGCAGGGCAAGGGTTCACACTGTAGCTCAGACCCAGCACCGGAAGCAAGCTCCCAGCATCATGACCCCGAACACATGATCAGTCAGGCGCTCATCGTCCTACCTCGTTTCCCTGCCACCTGGTGGCCGGGTCGGTGTCCGTGTCGCTCTGACTCGGATTAAGTTACGCATCGCCGAACACGAAGTCAAATCGCCTGGAAAATCCGGTATTTCCCCAGGTGGGATGCACTCGACGCCCGCCGGTAGCGTCTGCTCCCCCGACGACGCGCACCCGCTCGATCGACGGCGATCCACCGGCAACTGATCATTCGTCCAACGGATCGGGTTCCCAATTCCGAGCTCTACCAGTCGACATGATCCGTCACACGTAGACACCGACCATCCCCCGATATAGGGTTTGCCGACATTCAGCAATTTTGCAGCTAACGTCAGGGTGGAAGGAGGCCGAGGTGATCGACGATCTCGATTCGACCGAGCGTCGCGCCTGGAGTGCCGTGCTCACGCTGGCGATGCGGGTGCCCAGTGCCCTCGACTCCCGGCTGCAACGGGAGTTCGGCGTGACGCACTTCGAGTATCGGGTGCTCGCGCTGCTGCGGGAGGCGCCGGCGCACCGGATGCGGCTGAGCACGCTGGCCGAGCGGGGGCACGGCTCGATGTCGCGGCTCTCGCACGTGGTGTCCAAGCTTGAGCGGGTGGGCTGGGTGCGGCGCGAGACCGCGGAATCGGGACGCGGGGTTGATGCCGTGCTCACCGGCAGTGGGCTGGCCAAGGTGGTGGCGGCGACACCGGAATACCTGGTCGCGGTGCGCACGCTGGTGCTCGACGGGCTCGACGAGCCGCAGAAGATCGAACTGGCCGCGCTCGGCGAGCGGCTGTCCCACCGGCTGGCCGGGCACACCTAGAACGCCGCCCCCGCGAGGCGGGAGCGGCGTCCGGTCGAGAGCGGGTGGAGGTCAGTACCGGTCGGGGCGCCAGGTGGCGACCGCCCAGATGACCACGATGTCGATCACGATGATCAGGATCGACCACCAGGGGTAGTACGGCAGCCACAGGAAGTTGGCGATGATCGACAGCGCGGCGATCACCATGGCCGACACCCGGCCCCAGGTCTGCCCGGCCAGCAGGCCGATCGCGACGATCACCGCGATCGCACCGAACACGATGTGCCACCAGCCCCAGCTCGTCAGGTCGAACTGGTAGGTGTATGCGGGCCCGACGACGATCAGATCGTCGTTGGCCACCGCCGCGATTCCCTGGAGGATCTGGAGAACACCGACCACCGCGAGCAGGATGCCTGCTCCGATGGAGGTTCCGGCCGCGATTCCGTCGCGAACCGGGTGCTGATTCTGGGTTGTCATCGCTGGGCCTTTCCCGTCGGGTCAACGCCAAGTGCCACAACGGCACATACCGACGGTAGGAAGCCGCGCGCGGACTCACCTCACCCGTTGTGGGTGAACTCGCGCACGCGCCGGACCGGGCGCAAGGTCTTGGCGAGGTCGGTGCGCGCGATGAGCAGCACATCGAGCAGGTAGTTCTGGCGGACCCGCCACGGATGCTTGTCGCCCTGTCGGGGGAAGGCGGCGATCGAGCGCAGGATGTAGCCGGCGTTCAGGTCCAGCAGCGGGCGCGGGGTGGGGGTGGTCCGCGGCTGCGGGACCACGGCCTCGTGACCGGTGCGGTCGAGGTGGGACAGGACCTTGCAGACCAGGCGGGAGGTGAGGTCGGCGCGCAGGGTCCAGGAGGCGTTGGTGTAGCCGACGCAGATCGCGAAATTGGGCAGGCCGGTGAGCATGGCGCCCTGCCAGACGAACTGTTCGTCCAGGGCGACGGGCTTGCCGTCGACCGAGGGGGCGATACCGCCGAAGGCGAGCAGGCGCAGGCCGGTGGCGGTGACGACGATGTCGGCGGGCAGTGTGGTGCCCGAGGCCAGGCGGATGCCCTCGGGGACGAAGGTCTCGACGCGATCGGTGACCACGGTCGCCTTGCCCTTCTTCATCGCCTTGAAGAAGTCGGCGTCGGGGGCGGCGCACAGGCGCTGGTCCCACGGGTCGTAGTCGGGGGTGAAGTGCTCGGCGACGAGCTCGGCGTCTTTGAGGATGCGGGTGGCCAGGCCGGTGAGCAGCTTGCGCGCGGCCGCGGGGCGACGGCGGCAGTACTGGTAGAAACCGATGTTGAACAGGATGTTCTTGGTGCGGATCACCCGGTGGGCCAGGCCGGCGGGGAGCAGTTCGCGGATCTTGTCGGCTTGCTTGTCGCGGCCGGGGACCGCGCTGATCCAGGTGGGTGTGCGCTGCAGCATGGTGACGTGCTCGGCCTCGGCCGCCAGCGACGGGACCAGGGTGACGGCGGTGGCGCCGCTGCCGACGACCACGATCCGCTTGCCGCGCACGTCCAGGTCGGCGGGCCAGAACTGCGGGTGCACCACGGTGCCCGCGAAGTCCGCGCGGCCGGGGAACACGGGGTCGTGCGGCTGCTGGTAGTCGTAGTAGCCGGCGCAGGCGTAGAGGAAACCGCAGGTCAGGGTGCTCAGTTCGGGGCCGTCGGGGCCCTCGTGGGCGATGGTGAGCTGCCAGCGGGCCCGCGCCGAGGACCAGTCGGCGCCGATCACCCGCGAGCCGTAGCGGATGCGCTTGTCGATGCCGTTCTCCTGGGCCGTCTCGCGGATGTAGTCCAGGATCGAGGCGCCGTCGGCGATGGACTTGGCCGCGCGCCACGGCTTGAACGGGTAGCCGAGGGTGAACATGTCCGAGTCGGAGCGGATGCCCGGGTAGCGGAACAGGTCCCAGGTGCCGCCGAGATCGGCGCGGGCCTCGAGCACGGCGTAGCTGCGGTGCGGATGCTCGGTCTGCAGCCGATAAGCGGCCCCGATGCCGGACAGTCCTGCGCCGACGATGACGACGTCGAGGTGTTCGGGGGCAACGGCGGAGTCGGTCATGGCGTCCAGTGTGCCTGGCCCGAGGCGGGGACAGAAGGGCGCCGTTTCGCCTATCGTCGGGCGGTGTCGATTCTCCGGCGCACCGGGTGGTCGCTCCTGGGCGCACTGGTCATCGTGGCGGCGGCCGGGATCGCGGGGCTGCCGGTCTATGTCGCACCGCAGCGTGATCCGGTGCGCGCCGCCGATGTCGTCGTGGTGCTCGGCGGTGGTCCCGACGAGCGTGTCGAGGTGGGGATCGCGCTGGCCGAGCACGGGCTGGCCGCGGAGGTGCTCATCTCACTGGGTGCGGAGCCCAACGATCCCCGGATGGACCGGTACTGCGGTGGGCGGTTCCCGTTCCGGGTCTCGTGTTTCGCGCCCGATACCGCGCGCACCGACGGCGAGGCGCGCGAGATCGTCCGGCGCGCGACGATCTACGGGTGGCGTCATCTCATCGTGGTGACCTCGACGCCCGAGCTCTCGCGCGCCCGGCACCTGGTGGGCAAGTGTTTCGACGGTGAGCTGACCATGGTGGCGGGGGCGACCGGCGCGGGCGCGAAATACTGGACGTGGATGTATGTGCGCGAATCCGCCGGTTATCTGCGGGCTTTCGTGAACCAGCGCTGCGAGGCGGTGGTCGCGGCGCGGCGCGGGGCGGCCGGGGCGGCGCCGGATTAGGCTGACCGGGTGCCGGACCCGTCATCCACCGCCCACCCGCACGAACCGCACGCCGAGAGCTTCGCCGCGCGGCTGAACTGGCTGCGGGCCGGGGTACTCGGCGCCAACGACGGGATCGTGTCCACCGCGGGGCTGGTCGTCGGTGTCGCCGCGACCACGAACAACACACAGACGATTCTCGCCGCGGGCATCGCCGGGCTGGTCGCGGGCGCGATCTCGATGGCCGCCGGTGAGTACGTGTCGGTGAGTACCCAGCGCGATTCGGAGAAGGCGCTGCTGGCGAAGGAGCGGCGAGAGCTGGCCGACGATCCCAACTCCGAGCTGGTCGAGCTGGCGGGGATCTACGAGGCCAAGGGGCTGAGTCCGGCGACGGCGCGCACGGTCGCCGAGGAACTCACCGCGCACGACGCGTTCACCGCGCACGCCGAGGCCGAGCTGGGGCTGGACCCGCGCGAGCTGACGAACCCCTGGGCGGCGGCGATCTCCTCGGCGATCGCGTTCACCTGCGGTGCGCTGCTGCCGCTGCTGGCCATCGCGATCCCGCCGGCCGGGTGGCGGGTGCCGGTGACCTTCGCGGCGGTGCTGGTGGCGCTGGCGCTGACCGGTTCGCTCAGCGCGCGGCTCGGCGGCGGTCTGCGGCGCCGCGCCGTGCCGCGGGTGGTGATCGGTGGCGCGCTGGCCATGGCGATCACCTACGCGATCGGCACCCTCACCGACACCCTCGGAGCGTGAGCGGGGTCAGTGGGCCGGGCCGAGGTCGAGCCTGCGGATGACCCGGTCGACGACATCGGGTGGGATGCCGGGCTCGCGGCGGGCGGCCTGGGCCTCGCGGCGGCCCGCCTCGACGACGGCCAGCCGGACCCCGCGCATGCGGGACGCGAGGGCGCGTTCCTTTTCCAGGGTGGCTCGGGCGTCGGCGTCGGCGGCCTCGGGGTCGGCCTTGGCCGAGAGGTGGCGTAAGGCGTCGCGCAGGTCCTCGTAGACGTCGTCGGGGAGGTCGTCGCGGGCGGCGATACGTTTGAGTTCGGCGAGTTCGGCGTGCAGGACGCGGGTCCACAGGGCCTGTTCGACCGCGCGTTCCTCGCGGGTGTCGGCGTGCACGCCGGTGATCCGCACGATCAGCGGCAGGGTCGGGCCCTGCACCAGCAGCGTGAACAGGACCACGGCGAAGGCAACGAACAGGATCTCCGAGCGGGCCGGGAAGTCGGCGCCGGAATCGATGGTGAACGGGACGGCCAGCGCCAGCGCGACCGTCGCCACCCCGCGCATGCCCGCCCACCAGGTGACGATCACCTCGCGCCAGGTGAACGGCTCGTCGGTGTAGCGCCACAGCTTCATGCTGATCAGCCAGGTGACCAGCAGCCAGACCAGCCGCAACAGCACCACCACGGCGATCACCGCGACGGTGACCCCGGCCAGTTCGGGCCAGTTGGCGCCGGTGGTGTCGATGACCACGCGCAGTTCCAGGCCGATCAGGGCGAAGGCGAAACCGGTGATGAGCATTTCGGTGATGTCCCAGAAGGAGTCGGCGACCAGGCGGTACTCGCGGTCGACGATCTCGGTCACCGCGTCGGTGAGATACAGCGCGCAGACCAGCACCGCGAGCACCGCCGAGCCCTCCCAGTGCTCGGCCAGGCCGTAGGCGACGAAGGGCAGCAGCAGGGTCAGCGCCACCTGGCTGATCGCGTTGTCGAGATAGCGGGTGACCTTGCTGCCCACCCAGCCCAGCGCCAGGCCGACGCCGAGCCCGACCACCGCGGCCAGCACGAAATCGCCCAGGGCGTGCCAGGGCGAGAACAGGCCGGTGACCACGGCCTGGATGCCGACGGTGTAGATGACGATCGCGGTGACGTCGTTGAACAGGCCCTCGCCGCCGAGGGTGACGATCAGGCGGCGGGGCAGCCCGAGCCGACCCGCCATCGATGTGGCCGCGACCGGGTCGGGTGGGGCGACCAGCGCGCCGAGCACCACGCCCGCCGCGACCGCGACGGCCGGGTTCCAGGCGTGGAAGACAGCGGCGACCGCGATCGCGGTGACGATCACCAGGCCGACCGCGCGCAGGGCGATGATCTGCCAGTTCTCGGCGAACTGGCGCCAGGAGGTGCGGCGCGCGGCGGCGTAGAGCAGTGGGGGCAGTACCAGCGGCAGGATCAGCTCGGGCGGGATGTTCAGGCTCGGCACGGCCGGGATCACCGCGAGCAGGCAGCCGAAGACCGTCATCAGGATCGAGGGGGCGACACCGATCCGGTCACCGAAGGACTCGGCGAGCACGGCCGCGAGCAGGATCACCAGAGTGAGCACCAACTGGTCCATAGCCGACCAGTGTCACGGATTCCGGCGGGCCCCGGAGGCCGACCCGCCGGTCGGGACGACACCGTCCCACCCCGGCCACGGCAGCGATGCTCGGGCCCGGCCAGTCGAACCCCGCCCGGTCACGGCGACAGCGCGCAGGCCAGCCGGTGAGACTCGGTCGCGGCGGCGGTGACGGAGCAGCGAGGGGAACGCTCGTCGGCTGGGCGTGGGCGGGATGTCAGCCGAGGACGGCGGCGGCCGGGGGTAGCAGGATCGGCGGCAGGGGGAACGGGAGTTGGATGGCGGGTGGGGGCGGGGGCGGAGCCGGGGCAGGGGCTGGGGCGGGTTCGGGCGCCGGGGCGGGTTCCGGTGGGGGCGGGGGTTCGTAGGCCGGGGGCTCGTAGACGGGTGGGGGTGGCGGTTCGGGTGCCGGGGGTGGGGGCGGCGG
Organism: Nocardia sp. NPDC004415; assembly: GCF_053602435.1. Classification (NCBI taxonomy): domain Bacteria; kingdom Bacillati; phylum Actinomycetota; class Actinomycetes; order Mycobacteriales; family Nocardiaceae; genus Nocardia; species Nocardia sp. NPDC004415. Next base: position 52,928 of record NZ_JBSGDP010000036.1, on the reverse strand, counting down.
GGGTGCTTCGACCGGGGCCGGTTCCGGCGCGGGGGCCGGGGCGGGGCCGGGAGCGGGAGGTGGGGCGGGCTCGCCCGCGGGAGGTGGTGCGGGGGCGGTGACCGGGGCCGGGTTGTCGGGGGTGGTGGCCGTGCACTGCCAGGCGCCGTCGTCGTCGACCCGCCAGTGCGCGACGATCCCGCCCGCCGAGCAGTTGCCGCCGACGCGGCGCGCGGGCCAGGGTGGGGCGAAGCCGACATCGGTGGCTTCGTGATCGGAGGACTCGTCACCGACCGGCAGGCCGCTGTTGCCGCGCATCGGGTTGACCGGGTCGTTCTCGTCGCCCTGGCCGGCGCGCAGCAGCAGGCCGAGGGCGACGACGAGCGCGAGCAGCGCGGCCAGCACCGCCGCGATCGCGATCGTTCGAGTACTGCGCCCGGATTCCTGCTCGGGGGCTTCGCTGCTCTCTGCCATCGCACCGCCTTCGACCGCGGACCAGGACTCCCCTCGTCCAGCAGGCTACCGCACGGTTGCTCGCCGATGGCCGCACCGCAACCGACAACCACTGGCCAGGGCGAATACCTATATCCAGTGGTTGCCAGATGTTTACTTGATCGCGACCCGAACCTTCACCGCGTCGGCGTCGGTGTTGTGCAGAGCCTGGGCGATCAGGGCGCCGAGGTCGAGCTGCGGGCCGGTGGCGGTCACCGATTCGGTGAGCGGACGCAGGCCGGGCAGCAGCGCCGACAGCTCCGGACCGAGCTCGTCGAGCTTGGCGGCGAGCTCCTGCAGGAAGGGCACCAGGCCGCCGTCGCGCAGGTACATCTCCGGGTCGCCGCCCGCGGCGCTCACCCGGCCGACCGACTCGACGAACTGATCGATGACGTGCGCCAGCCGGCGGAATTCCGGGGCGGCGGCCGAGGTGGCCGGGCCGGCCCAGCCGATGTCGCCGGAGACGTACTCGAAGTTGTTCTGCAGTTCGGCGATGGCGGGCGCGCGGCTCATGATCGCGGCGGCCAGCAGGTCACCGGCCCTGGCCAGCTCCGGGATGACGTTCTCGGTGCCGACCATGGCGGTGCCGAGAGTGTCGACCAGCGAGCCGACGACGGTGGGGTCGAGCTGCTCGACGGTCTTGGTGACCAGCCGCGCGACCTCCGGGATCGACATCGGGGTGCGCACGTTCTCCCCCGCCAGGTGCTGACCGTCGGCGACGAACGGCCCGTCGGCACCGCGCGGGACGAACTGCACGTACGGCTCACCCAGCGAGGACAGGTGCTCGATGGTGACGACGCTGCTCATCGGCACCTTGTGCTCGGCGCCGAAGCGGAAACCGACCTGCACGCGCCCGGCCGCCGAGGTGTCGACCGCGGTGACCTTGCCGATCTCGATGCCGGTGAGCAGGATCGGCGAGCCGACGCTGAGACCGCCGGAATTGGCCAGTTCGATCGAGGCCTCGGTGTAGTCGGCGAACGGGTCGACGCGCACGACGCCGAAGGTCAGATAGCTCGCACCGAGGACGGTGATGGCGGCGATACCGCCCAGCGAGGCCAGGGCACCGATCTTCATCGCACCATTCCGATCATCCGCAGGGCGGTGACGATCTGCTCGACCCGTTCCTCCTCGGAGACCCGCACACCGGTCACATTCACCTGCGGTTTCTGCGCGAACGGCAGCACGCGCTCCTGCAACAGGGTGCTGAGCAGAGCCATGTTGCCCGGGGTGCGCGAGTCGGGCGCGCCGCCGGTGGCCAGCGGCAGGAAGGCCGCCACGGCCGCGTCACCGGAGTTCGCGACCGGCGCGAGCCAGGTCAGCGAGGAGCCGACCGGGCCGAGGGCCTCGAAGATCTTCATGGTCTTGGCGATCGAGTCGGCGGTGCCGGTGAGCGCGGTGACGGCCTCGGGGGTGAGGATGTTGGTGAGCTCGGGGCCGATGCCGACCATGACCTCGGCATTGGCGGCGAGGCCGTCGACCAGCAGGTCGACCTGGTCGAGGTTGGCGGCCAGGTCGGCGGCGTCGGCGCCCATGACCGCGGAGATGCGCGCGGTCTCCTGCGGGTCCTGCGGCATGACCGAGTTGATCCGGCCGATCATCTCCTGGAGCTGACCGATGGCACCGCCCTGCACGAACAGGGCCATCGTCGCCATGGTGTCCTCGAGCTGGACCGGCGGTTTGGTGTGGTCGATGCCGATGGTGCCGCCGTCGCGCAGCAGCTGACCGAAGCCGTCCTTGGGGGTGGTCAGCGAGAGGTGGATGTCACCGAGGATGGTGTCCTGGCGCAGTTCGGCGATGGTGGAGGTGGGCAGCTGCACCGAGTCGCGGATGTCGGCCTCGACGACGACGTAGCCGCCGCGACCGGCGGGGGCGTCGGCGGGCTGGACCACCCGCACGCCCTCGACGATGCCGATCTCGGCGCCGTTGGCGATCACCTTCGATTTCGCGGGCAGGTTCAGCGCACTGCTGAACTCGATGTTCACCCGGTAGGTCGGGCCGCTGAGGGTGGCACCGGGCACCGGCACCTCGGCGGGGTCGAAGCCGCAGCCGCCGACTGCGAGCCCGGCCGCGACCAGGGCCGCGATCATGCCGTGCCGCACAGTCTTTCGCGTGTTCATCGAGCACCTGCCATTCCCAGCACGACCTGCGCGAGGTTCATATCGGACAGGCCCTGCGCCGGGTCGGCGCACTGGCCGGGGACGAGCGCGTTCACCGCGGCGCAGACCTGGTCGGCCTCACCGGCGGGCAGCGCCACCCGCGGTGGGGCGTAGGTGATCGCGGTGCCTTCGGTGACCCCGCGCAGCGCCGTGGCCAGCGCGGGGGTCTTGGCCACGATCTCGCCGAGCGATCCGGCGTTGGCGCGCAACAACTTCACCAGCGGGACGGCGCCGTCGAGCGCGCCGATCAGCGGGTCACCGAGGATGGTGGCGAAGTCGTTGAGCATCGGCAGCAGTTCACCCAGGCCGTCGAACAGGGTGGTCGCCGGGCCGAGCAGGTCGTCGGAGGACTGGCTCAGCAGCGGCGCGAGCCGGGTGAGCATGGACTGCAGGTCGCCCCAGTTGGCGGCCACGCGGTTGGAGACCGAGGCGAACGCGTCGAAAAGCCCTGCGAGATGGCCGATGTCGGCGTCGGGCTGGTTCATCGCCGAACCCAGCTTGTGCACGAGTTCGTTGACGGTGGGGCCGGTGCCCACGGTGGCGCGGTCCAGTGCGGCCAGACCGTCGACCAGCGCGGTGGGCTGACCGGCCTCGCCGCCGGAGAGCTGCTCGGACAGGCTCGCCAGCGCGGTGAGGGTCTCGGTGATGCTCTTGGGCGTCAGGGTTTTGGTGATGCAGCCGGGGCCGAATTCGCGGGTGTCCTCGCCGCTGCTGAGCACGGCCAGGTTGCGGTCGGCGGCCACCGAGTAGGCGACCGTGGTCGCCGAGGCGTCGGCGAGGACCGGATGGTCGGCGTCGACCTCGAAATCGACACGGACCGTGGCGCCCTGGTTGCGCACCGCGGTCACCTCACCGACATCGATACCGCGCATGGTGACGTGGTTGCCGGGATACAGGCCGATCGCGTCGGGCATGATCGCGCAATAGGATTCGGTCTTCTTCAGCGGGTCGAAGGCGACGAAGTAGCCCGCCGCCACCAGCGCGACCAGCACGCCGACACCCGCGATCGACATGAACGCCTGCGAGCCGAGCAGTCGTTTCAGCATCAGCAGTCCTTCCCGGGCAGCGGCACGCACACCTGGGTGCCGGACTGGTCGACGACCACGCCCGCGCCCAGTTCGGTGAGCTTGGTCTGCAGCGAGCCGACGGTGCCCAGCAGCGGCTCGAGCTGACCGGTCAGCTCCTGGAGCTTGGGCAGCGCGTCGGCCAGGGCCTGGGCCTGCGGCTTCAGAGTCGAGTCCCAGGAGGGGGCGAGCCCGGCGAGCCTGCCGACCACCGAGGTGAGCAGCCGAACCGCTTCGGCCAGTTCGGCTTTACGGCTCAGCAGCAGGTCCTCGAGCAGGTTGACGTTGTCCATCAGCCTGCCCAGATCGGACTTGGCGCCGTCGTACATGGAGATGTACTCGTCGAGGATGGCGATCGAGCGCGAGACCTGCGAACGCTGGCGGTCGAGCATGTCGACGTACTTGCCGACGGTGTCGAGGGTGCCGCGCAGCGCCTCCGGGGAGTTGGCGATGGCGTCGTTGGCCGCGGCCAGGTTCTTGCGCACCGTGTCGCCGTCGACGGTGGCCAGCGGGGTGGTGGCGTCCTGGAAGGTCTCGATCAGGCTGTAGGGCAGGCGGATCCGGTCGGCCGGGATGGCCGTCTCGCCCAGCGGCTGCGAGCCCGCGGGGTACAGCGCGACGTAGTGGCCGCCGACCACGGTGAGCATGCGGATGTCGAGGGAGGTCTGATCACCGACGAACACGTCGTTGTCGACGGTGAATCGCATGATCACCTTGTCCGGCTTCAGCTCCAGGGAGGTGACGCTGCCGACCGAGATACCGGCCAGGCGCACGTCGTCGCCCTCACGCACCGACTGGGCCTCGCTGAGTTCGGCGGTGTAGGTGTGCTTGCCCAGCGGCACCACGTAGACGATGCCCGCGCCGATCATGAACAGCACCACCAGGGCCAGGCCGATGATGCCCAGGCGCAGTTCCCGTGCGCGCTTGGATGCTTCGTCGAGGATCGGGCGGTCGCCGGAGAAGAACTTCGTCAGGCGTTGCATATCGTGACCTTCTGTCCGGCGATCAGCACCTGCAGGGGCGCGGGTACCTCGGCGGCGCCGTTGCTGCAGTGCGGTGTGAAGTCGGCGAACCCGCGCGAGAGCGAGGCGTCGAAACCGGCGAGCAGGCCGGGCAGCCGCCCGAAGACCTCGACCGCCTGCCGCGGGTCCGGGAAGAGGCTCGCGATCAGCGCGTCGATATCGGCGCCGCCGCCCTCTGTCAGGCCGAGCGAGGCGAGCATCCGGTCGACCGGGCCCAGCACCGAGGGCGCGGTCATCGCGAACTGCGCGACGCCACCGATATTGCGCTGCATGGCCTCGAAGATGTCGGTGAGCCGGGCCAGCAGCGGCAGCAGATGTCCGACCTGGCCGCCGTGGCGTTCCGAGAGCGTCGACAGGTTGCGGATCAGCGTGCTGACCACCTGCTGACGGTCCTCGGCGTAGCTCGCGAGCTGGTCGATCGCGGTGAGCGCGGGGCCAAGGCCGCTGCCGTCGCCCTCGATGACGGCCAGCATGCTGGCGGTGAACTGGTTGATCGCCTCCGGCGACAGCGTCGCCAGCACCGGCTTCAACCCGCTGAACAGGCTGGTCACGTCGAAGGACGGGACGGTCATGTTCGCGCCGATGCGTGCGTCGGCGGCGATGCGGGTGCCGGGGACCGTCGCCTGCTGGAGGTCGATGTAGCGCTGGCCGGTGAGGTTCTGGTAGCGGATGGCCAGGGTGCTGTTGTCGTAGATGGGGGTGTCGGTCTTGACCGTGAGGTGGACCTTGGCCTTGTCGCCCTCGAGGCTGATCTTCTCGACCTTGCCCACCTGCACGCCGAACATGCGCACGTCGTTGCCGACCTTGAGGCCGTTGGCGTCGGTGAACAGCGCGTCGTGGGCCGCGGTGTCACCGGAGACCGGCCGCTTGATCAGGGTGAACACGAGTCCGAGCACGGCGACCATCACCAGTGCGAACGCGCCGAGTCGCAGCGCTACGCCACCGATCTTCATCGCGCACCGTCCTTTCCGAACAGCGGCACCGCCAGTGCCGGGACACCGGCGAGCTCGACGTCGAGGTTGAGCACCGGGCCCTCGGGTCCCACCGGCATGGCGCCGAGCAGGTTGGTGAGCAGGGCACGCAGGTCGGCGCCGGTCTGTGCCGGGTTGGGCGACATCTGGGCCAGCGCGTAGAGCATGGGCGCGAGCATGTCGGTGGTCTCGGCGAAGTGGCCGCCCGCGGTGTTCACGGTGGTGGTCAGGGCGGGCAGGATGCTGCCGCCGATCACGCCGACGCCGATGTCGTAGCGGTCCTTGTCGACCTGGGTCACTTTGATCTCGCTGAGGGTGTCGATCACCTGCATGGTGGCGCCGGCGAACTCGCCGCCGCCCGCGAAGGCCGGGCCGAGCCTGCCGAACAGCTCCGACGGGGAGACGTCCTGGTTGTCGGCGATGGTCTTGGCCACGGTGATCAGCGCCTGCACCAGCGGGGTGAAGGCCTTGAAGTCGGCGGCCAGCTGGGAGACCACGGTCGCCATCTGCGGGCTGGTCACCGTCATGCCGACCTGGGACAGGCTGCGCAGGATGGCGCTCATGGTCGCGTCGTAGACGCGGCCGGAGTTGGCGCCGGTGAGGTCGAGGACCGCGCCTTCGCGCAGCGGCGCGCCGCCGGTGCCGCGGCGCAGTTCCAGCTCCGCGATGCCGAACAGGTTGGTCGGGGCGTAGTCGACGGCGAGGCTGTCGTCGATGCCGTGCAGGCGCTCGGCGTCGAGCAGCAGCGAGATCTGCTGGGTGCCGCGCTCGCCGGGGGCCACCTCGGCGACCTCGCCGACGGTGACACCGTCGATGCGGACCTGGCTGCCCGCGCTGATGCCGTCACCGAGGTGTTCGGTGTGCAGCGCGATGCGTAGGCCGTCCTCGGTCTTCACATTGTTGTAGACGACGGTGGCGAGCACGACCGCGGCGATGATGCCGAGGATGACCGCCCCGGTCAGCCGGGAGGTCCGTCGGTCGGCGGCCACGCCGGGCATTCCGTAATTCGGCACTACCTCACCCCGTAAAACTGATCGCCGAGTTGAAGCCCCACAGCACGATCGACAGCACCATGTCGATGGCGACGATCGCCACCGAACTGGCCCGGACCGCGCGGCCGGAGGCGATGCCGACGCCCTCGGGGCCACCGGTGGCGAAGAATCCGAAATAGCTGTGCACCAGGATCACGACGGTGCCGAACACGGCGACCTTGATCACCGCGGCGATCATGTCGAAGCCGGAGATGAACTGGAAGAAGTAGTGGTCGTAGACACCGGCCGACTGCCCGTAGACCATCGTGAGCAGCCCGCGGCAGGCGCCGTAGGACAGGATCAGCGCGATCAGGAAGGTCGGCACGATCGCGATGGCGCCGGCGATCACGCGGGTGGTGACCACGAAGGGCACCGAGCGCAGGCCGAGCGCTTCGATGGCGTCGATCTCCTCGGAGATGCGCATCGAGCCGATCTCGGCGGTGATCCGGCAGCCCGCCTGGGCGGCGAAGCCGATGGCCGCCGCGATCGGGGCCAGCTCACGGGTGGTGGCGTAGGCCGAGATGACGCCGGTGACCGGGCCCATGCCGAGCATGTCGAGCGAGGCGAAGGACTCCACGCCGACCGAGGCGCCCATGACCAGGCCGAGCACGATCATCATCGGCACGGTGCCGCCGCCGACGATGATCGAGCCGCGGCCCCAGGTCATGTCGGTGACCGCGCGCAGCGTCTCGTCGCGGTAGCGGCGCAGCGTGAGCGGCACCGAGGACAGCACCTGCCAGACGAACACGGCCACGAAGCCGAGCGACTCGCCCGCGGAGGTGATCTTGCGACCCAGGCGCGCGGGCTTGCGCAGCCAGTGCAGCGAGGTGGGGATGTAGGAGGAGGCAGCCATCACGCCAACTTCGTCGGCAGGAACATGGCGCTGATCTGGGTGGCCAGCAGGTTCACGATCGCGATCGAGACCACCGAGAGCACCACCGCGGCGTTCACCGCGTCGGCGACACCGCGCGGACCGCCCTTGGCCTCCAGGCCGCGCTGGCAGGAGATGACCACGACCAGGAAGCCGAAGATCAGTGCCTTGAGCAGCGAGACCCACACGTCACCGGCGGTGGCGAAGGAGCCGAAGGTCGACCAGTAGCTGCCCGGGGTGACGCCCTGGCCGCCGACGGCGACCGCGTATCCGGCGAGCACGCCGACGAAGATGATCAGCACATTGAGCATCGGCGCCACGATGAGCATCGCCATCATGCGCGGGATGACCAGCCGGTGCACCGGGCTGATGCCCATGGTGTTGAGCGCGTCGATCTCCTCGCGGATGGTGCGCGCGCCCAGGTCGGCCGCGATGGCCGCCGCGCCGGCGCCACCGAGCAGGAAGCCCGTCGCGATCGGGGCGCCCTGCTTGATGACGCCCAGACCGCCGGTGGCGCCGAGCATGGAGTCCGCGCCCAGGCTGTGGATCAGGTTGCCGACCTGGATCGAGACGATCACCCCGAACGGGATGGCCATCAGGATCGCGGGGATGGCGGTGACGGTGATCAGGCGCCAGGCCTGCACCAGCGTCTCGCGCCACTGGAACTGACGGCGCGCGACATCGGTGATCGTGCCGGTGACCGACTCCTGGGCGAGGTCGACCGCGCGACCGAAGGTCCGCAACGACGACACGACCGTGTCGGTGAAATTCTTGCGGACGATCTGGCTAGCGGAATCCGGCTTCGCGGAATGCAGATCGGTGGACATCAGGGATGCCCCCGGCCCACTCGCGAAGCGCGGCGGATGGTGGTTTTCATACCGCACTCTCTGGCTTCGGCGTCGGTGCCAACTCCAGCAAGCTAACCGGTACTCTGCGTCACAACAAAATTTCCGAGTAGTGACCCTCGTCTCTTTCGCGGCGTTCCGATGACAGCTAACGGACCCTTGTGATCCGCAACACTTCAGCTACGGACTGGCGGCCAGGAACACGAACGCGGCGAACAACGCCAGGTGGACGCCACCGTGCAGCAGCGTCGCGCGGCCGGGAACGATGGTGAGCGTGCCCACCGCGACGGTGAGCGCGAGCAGCACCATCTGGGTGGCACCCAGGCCGAGCACCAGCGGGCCGCTGAGCCAGATCGTCGCGATCGCGATCACCGGGATGGTCAGGCCGATGCTGGCCATCGCCGAACCCAGGGCCAGGTTCAGGCCGATCTGCACGCGATTGCGGCGCGCGGAGTTCACCGCGGCCAGCGTCTCGGGCAGCAGCACCAGCATCGCGATCACCACGCCGACCGCCGACTGCGGCAGCCCGGCGGAGTTCACCGCCGACTCCAGCGTCGGCGAGACCACCTTGGCCAGGCCGACCACGCAGATCAGGGCCAGTACCAGCAGGCCGAGGCTGATCAGCGCGGTCTTCTTCGACGGCAGCGCACCATGCGGGTCATCGTCGTCGTCCACCGCGCCGCCGTCCTCGACGGGCAGGAAGTCGTCGGGATGACGCACCGTCTGCACCATCACGAACAGGCCGTAGAGCAGCAGCGAGGCGACCGCGGCGAAGGCCAGCTGGGCCACCGAGAACTCCGGGCCGGGTTTGCTGGTGGTGAAGGTGGGCAGCACCAGACTCAAGGTCGCGATGGTGGCCACCGTCGCCAGGGCGGCGCCGGTGCCCTCGGAATTGAACACCGCGACCCGCCTGCGCAGGGCGCCGACCAGCAGCACCAGGCCGAAGATGCCGTTGCAGGTGATCATCACCGCGGCGAAGACGGTGTCGCGCGCCAGCGAGGCCGCCTTCTCCCCGCCCGAGACCATCATGGTGACGATCAGCGCGACCTCGATCACCGTCACCGCGACCGCCAGTACCAGCGAGCCGAACGGTTCACCGACCCGGTGGGCCACCACCTCCGCGTGATACACCGCCGCCAGCACGGCGCCGACCAGCGCCAGACTCACCAGCGCGACGATCAATCCCGGCACGGAACGCCCCCAGCTGAGTGCGAGCACGAGGGCGGCGAGTATGGGCACGTACAGGGTCCATCTGGTCGTCAACGCGGCAATCATGCCCCCCATCCTTCCAGGTGTGTCCGAATTGCCCGGAGATCACGGATTCCCTCGATGGATTCACTCCACGCGCCCCGATGGGGAACAATTCAGCGCGTGCGGACCCAGTTCACCCTCGAGCTCGTCGAGTTGTCCAACGAGCTCACCCTCATGTCGCGCCTGGCCCACGATGCGACCGAACGGGTCACCGAGGCGCTGGCAGGCGCCGATCTCGCGGCGACCTACGAGGTCTTCGCACTCGACGAGCGACTCCAGGAGATGTTCGCCGCCTGCGAAACCCGGACCATGGCACTGCTCGCGCTCCAGGCCCCCGTCGCGCGCGACCTACGCCATGTGGTGACCGCGATCCAGATCGCCGGGGAGCTCTCGCGCATCGGCCGTCGCACGGAAACCGCTGGGCAGTACGTCTATCGGGCCCATCCGCGCGCGGTCGCGCCCGCGCCGGTGCTCGCCGCGCTGGTGGCCATGGGCACGCTGGCCGCGGAATGCGTTGCGCGGGTAAGTTCGTCGGTGGCGACCGGCCGGTTCGTCGCCGACGACGGCACCGACGCCGATGCCATGAGCGCCCTGTGCGCCGAGCTGCGCACCGCCCTGATCGCACCGGCGGCACAGGTCGACGCGGGCGCCGCGATCGACCTGGCCCTGCTGGGCAGTCAGTTCCAGCGCTGCGCCGATCACGCCGCGCGCATCGCCCGCCTGATCCGCTTCCTGGACACCGGAATTCCGCCCGAGGCCGGTTCGCTGGCGGATTGACGTGAAATGCGTCACCATCTGTTTGCCCGGTGATTCCGGGGGTCACCTCACTCGATAGGCGAACGCTATCGAGGCGCGCGCGTCGCGCTCGACTCCACCGGGTACGGCCGATAGGTTGTGCCGGTTCATCTCTCGACGAAGCATGTGGGTGGTACGGGCATGAAATGGTCCTCGATCAGCGGCTCTCCGATCGGCAAGGCGGTGCTGGCACTGGCCGCGGCGGCGATCTTCGCCATCGCGCTCACGGTCGCGAACACGTTGCTGGACAAGGTGAGTCCCACCGTGCCCGGCCCCGGTTCGGCGGGCGCGGCGACGGTCTCGGGCAAGGAGATCGGGGATCTGGTCGCCAAGCTGGTCGTGGCGAAAGAGGGCCCGATGACCGGCTACACCCGGGAGAAGTTCCCGCACTGGGACACCAACAAGCCCGAGCACGGCTTCGGCGGCGACCTCGCCCAGTACACCAAATGCACCAGCCGCGAAGTGATGATGCTGCGTGACGCCACCGGCAAGGTCACCCTCGACCCCAAGACCTGCGAGCTGAACATCCCCGCGGGCGCGGGCTGGCAGGACCACTACGGCTTCATCGACAAGAAGACCGGTCAGCTCGGCCCGTACAAGTTCATCACCGACCCGTCCAAGGTCGACGCCGAACACATTGTGGCGCTGGCCGAAGCGTGGCGCTCCGGCGCGGCCGACCGCGACGAGGACACCCGCCGCCGCATCGCCAACGACTCGCTCAACCTGGTCGCCGCCGACCCCTCGGCCAACCGCTCCAAGGGTGACCAGGACCCGGCGAACTACCTGCCGCCGGGCAATTTCCGGTGCGCCTATGTCGAGCACTACGTCAAGGTGAAGATAAAGTACGCGTTGACCGTTGATACCGCCGAGCACACCGCGTTGCGCACCGCAGTCGACGACTGCGTCCGTCGAGGAGAGTTCAAATAAGCGAGTCCATCGAGATCACCGCCGAGAGCGCCGTCATGACCGAAGAGGAAGGGACGGTGTCGGGCGAGCTTGATGTCATGCTCGACGACACCGGTAGAGGTCTCGTCCGCTATCGGGGTACCGACACCTGGTACACGATCGGCAATATCGAGGCCGAACCCCCACGCACCTGGGACACCGTCGCCGACCTGGTGAAGGCGATCAAGAAGGTCGCGGGCACGCGCGACGTGGCGGGCAACACCGTCGTTTTCGAGGCCTGATCGCGCGAGCTGGCAATCTGGTAGTTATGCCGATCGCCTCTCGACGTCCCCCGCCCGATGAGATCGCCTGGTCCGCGCTGGGCCGCCGCCTGCCACTCACCGCCGCGCTGATCGCGGCCGCCGCGGTGGTGGTCGCGGTGCTGACCTGGCAGGTCGACAGCGGCGCCGCCGTCACCCGGCTGGACGCGCGCGTCCTCGACTGGATGATCGCCCACCGCGGCGAACCCCTCACCTCGGTGGCCAGGGTGATCACCGATCTCGGCGACACCCTGTCGATGACGGTGCTCGCCACGATCACCGTGTGCTGGCTGCTGTGGCAGCGGCACTGGGCGTGCGCGGTGCTGGTCGCGGTCACCTCGCTCGGCGCGGGCCTGCTCGTCGTGGTGATCAAGCAGCTCGTCGGCAGGAATCGTCCGCCGGAGCTGAGCAGGCTGGTCTACGAACCGAGCCTGTCGTACCCGTCCGGACACACCCTGGGCAGCACGGTGGTGGTCGGCATCGTGGCCATCACCCTGATCCCCCGGCTGCGGTGGCAGTGGGTGCGCGTCGTCGCGACCGTGCTCGCGGTGCTGTTCCCGGTCGCGGTGGGATTGTCGCGGGTCTATCTGGGTGTGCACTGGCTCAGCGATGTGCTGGCGGGGTGGACGATCGGGCTGATCTGGCTGGCGGTGTGTGTCACGGTGTTCACCGTGGTGCGGGCCGAGCGGGCGGCGGTCGAGCCGATACCCGCGCCGGCTGATCGTTAGGTACCCGCTGCCCGGCGGGTCGGTGCCGGGCAGCGGACGGATCAGCTGGTCGCGGCCGGTTCGCGCTGGACCGGGGCGTCCCAGTCGATGCGGTAGCGGCGTTCGGCGCCCATGGTCTTCTCCGGGTTCATCACCGTGCGGACCATCAACGGCATGAGCGCGTTCATGATCTTGCGGGCGAGCGGGCCCGGGGTCTTGCTGTGGTTGATCTTGGCCGCGCGGGCGGTGATGTCCTCGACGCGGGTGCGGCGCAGTCGTTCGTAGGCGGCGAAGGACTCGGCGGGGGTGTCGAGGTCGCGCAGGCAGCGGGCCAGTTGCACGGCGCTCTCGATGGCCAGCGAGGCGCCCTGGCCGGAGCTGTTGGACGGGGCGTGCACCGCGTCGCCGACCAGGACCAGCCGGTCGCGGTACCAGTGCGGGACCGGCGGCATGATGTGCAGCGCGCCGGTGATCTCCAGGTTCGCGGCGGTGGTGCGGCGGGCGAATTCGCCGCCGGGGGTGTCGGGGGCGTAGGTCTCGCGCAGGACGCGCAGCCAGTACTCGGCCGGGACGGCACGGGCCTCGGTCAGCGAGTAGTACTGCGCGCTGGGCAGGTTCGCACCCCAGGTGACGCGGCCGTCGGCGTGCTTCCAGTACAGGTAGTACGCCTTGGCGCCGAAGGCGAAGACCATGGTGTCGTCGGGCAGGGCCGGATCGCAGTCGATCTGGGCGCCGAAGCCGAGCATGCCGGTGTAGTCGGGCCCGGGGGCCTCGGGGTCGATGAGAGTGCGCACGGTGGAGCGGATGCCGTCGGCGCCGACGAGGATGTCGGCGGTGGCGGTGGTGCCGTCGGCGAAGTGCGCGGTGACGCCGTCGGGGTGTTCCTCGACGTGGGTCAGGCGCTTGTCGTAGGTGAACGGCACCCCGGCAGCGACGGCGTGGTCGTGCAGGGCGCGGTGCAGTTCGCCCCGGTCGACGACCTGCAGCGGCGGCTGGTCGGCGAGCATCGGCAGCTCGTGTTCGCGGCCGCCGACGGCCAGGCGCATGTGCGCGCAGGGCAGGGCGATGGCGCGCACGGCATCGCCCGCGCCGAGCAGGTCGAGGGCCGCGAGGCCGTTGGGTGCCAGGGCGAGGCCGGAGCCGATGCCGTCGGACGGGCCGGAATAGGCCTCGTAGACGTGGGCGTCGATGCCCGCGCGGTGCAGCGCGGCGGCGGTGACGGGTCCGGCGATGCCACCGCCGATGATCAGCGCGGTACGGGTTCGGGACATGGGTGATCTCCAGATCTGTGCCGCGTCACCCGGTTATCCTGTGGTTGCCTGCCTCGGGGCCGGGTGCGCGTGGGTTCTCCGTGCGAGCACGGTGTCGGGACGGTTTCGCCGGGCCCGGTGGGGTGTTGCCGCACACCATCGGGTCCGGTGTCTGTTCGGGGCGCCGCTAGTCGCTCCCCCTTTCGCCGAGTGCGGGAATCCGGTCGGTGGGCATGCCGTCGGCGTGCCACTGCCGCCAGGCGTCGAGGCCGTCGAAGGTGCCGGTGCGCAGTTCCTCGCGCAGGGAATCCGCCCAGGCGCGTTCGGCTTCCAGCATCGCCAGGCCGTATTCGGATTCGACGACGAACAGCCGGGGCAGGGTGCCGGTCAGCGCGGTGAGGTCGTTTCGCGTGGTCTCTATGGTCCGGGTCAGCGTGTCGATCCGGGTGCCGAGCAGGGCGATCACCTCGTCGGGCGGCAGGACCGCCAGGATCGACAGGCCCGCGGTGAACCGGTGGTGTTCGGGTTCGGGCCGCGCGAGCAGTTCCCGGGTCCAGTCGGCCATCTCGGCCCGTCCGGCGTCGGTGATCCGGTAGATCACCCGCTCGGGGCGGGCTCCCTCCCGCTCGCTGCCCACCACCTCGAGGAATCCGGCCTTGGCCATGTTCTGGACCACCGTGTAGAGCGAACCCCACTTGATGTCCATGTCCCGGTCCTTGCCGTGGGCCCGCAGCGTCGCCGCGATCTCGTAGCGGTGCATCGGCCGCTGCACGATCACCGACAGCACCGCCAGCGCCAGCAGGTTGTTCACCTTGCGCTTGCCCGCCACACCCACCTCCTTACTCGTCTACGAATATACGTCTACGAGTAATCGCCGGGCAAGGAGTGTCCGGCGGGGTTATCAGGAACGCCGGGCCGGAATTCCAGCAGGCAGCGCTGCTCGGTCAGGTCCGCCACCGCGTCGAGAACCAGCCCGTGCGCGGCGGCCAGGACCTGGAATTCCTCGATCCGCCGCTCCCGGCCGCCGTAGATGACGAGCATGGCCAGATCCATCTCGCTCATCGCCCGCTGACCGCCGACCGGCTCCACCACCAGCACCCGGCCCGTCGTCCCGGCGGCCTCGGCGCAGCGGGCCAGAATCCGGTCGGCGTGGTGGTCGTCCCAGTCGTGCAGGATGTCGGAGAGCAGGTAGGCGTCGGCCCCGGCGGGCAGCGGGTCGAAGAAGCTCCGCGCGCTCACGTGTGTGCGCCCGGCCAGCCCGCGGGCCGCGAACAGGTCGCGCGCCGCGGTCGCGGTGGGGGCGAGGTCGACCAGGTGGCCGTGGACGTCCGGATGCGCGTGCAGGATCGCCGCGAGCAGGTCACCGCGGCCGCCGCCGACATCGACGAGCGTGGCGAAGCGTGACCAGTCGAACCCGGTGGCGATCCGCGGGGCCTGATCGCGGAACCGCAGGCCCATCTGCTGGTCGAAAGACGTCCGCAGCTCGGCGGATTCGGCGAGATCGGCCCAGAAGTCCTGACCGTAGCGGCGCGGATAGGCCGCCTGACCGGTGCTGACGCTGTGCGCGAGCTCGACGAAAGCCAGTTCGGCGCGCCCGGCCGCGGAGTCCAGGCGCAACAGGATGTTCGTGAAGGCCGCGCCGGTGCCGAGATGCGCGCCGAACGCGGTCGTGCGATAGCCCGCGGCGGTCGGTTCCACGACGCCGAGGGTCGCGAGGTGGGCGAGCAGGAGTTCGAGGGCGACCGGGTCGGTGTCGAGTTCGGTGGCCAGGGCGGCCGCGTCGGCCGGGTGGTCGGCGAGGCGGTCGGGGAGGTCGAGGGTCGCCGCGACCCGCAGGGCCATCGGGGTCGCCAGGCTCGCCATTCGCCGGAGGGTCTGGGCGTCGTCGTTGTGTGCCACGGGAATCCACTGTGGCACGGCGGGTCAGGTCTTGACGGTGAGGTCGTCGTCGGCGCCCTGGTCGAGGAGTTTGGCGGCGATGTCGGTGAGGGCCTGGTCGAGCAGGGCGCGGTCGGCGGGGTCGTCGGAGTTCCAGTCGTCGAGGCGGTCGCCGAGCCAGCGGCGCCAGCCCGCGCGGAGTTTGCCGACCTCGGCGGTGCCGGATTCGGTGAGGGTGAGGGTGCCGCCGTCGTCGGCGAGCAGACCCTCGTCGACGGCATTGCGGAAGACGGGCAGCAGGATCTCGACGGGGACGCGGTGCCGGTAGGCGATGGCGTGCGCGGCGGCGGGGTGGCCCTGTTTGTCCGCGAGATAGATCTGGGCGAGGCCCCAGGCGGTATCGGGGGCCAGCGAGCTGCCCGAGGCGGCCACGATCTGCGGCATGATCGGGCCCTTCGCCCTGGCCCGGCGCACCGTGGTGGCCACCGAGCGTTCCAGCTGGACGATCCGGTCGGGCGAATCGGGCACCGAGAACCCCTCGCCGACATCACCCGCGCCGTGGCGGGCGCTGTCGCGTAATCGCACCTGCGGCAGGAACCAGGCCACCACGAACCCGATCAGCGCCACCGGAACCACCCAGCGGAAGACGTAGTCGATCGAGTTCGCGTAGGCGTCGATGATCGGCCTGGCCTGGTCCAGCGGCAGCTCACGCAGCGCCTTCGGATCGGCCACCGCGTTCGGCGGCACCCCGGGCACCTCCCGCATCGCCTCGGCGAGCGCGGCCTGGCTCTGATTCGAGTAGAGCGTGCCGAACACCGCGGTGCCGAACGCGCTACCCAGCGTGCGGAAGAAGGTGACCCCGGAAGTGGCGGTGCCCAGGTCGGCGTAGGGCACGGTGTTCTGCACGACGATGGTGAGCACCTGCATCGACAGGCCGAGCCCACAGCCGAGGATCAGCATGTACAGCGATTCCAGCCAGGCGCTGGTGTCGCGGCCCATCGTCGACATCAGCCACAGCCCGATCGCCATCACCGCCATGCCCACGATCGGGAAGTACCGGTACTGCCCGGTGCGCCCGACCACCTGCCCGGAGAACACCGAGGTGACGAACAGGCCGACGACCAGCGGCAAGGTGCGCACGCCGGACTCGGTGGCCGAGGCACCGTCGACGTATTGCAGGTAGGCGGGCAGGTAGGTCATCGAGCCGAGCATGGCGAAACCGACGATGAAACTGAGCACCGAGGACACCGTGAACACCCGGCTGCGGAACAACCGCATCGGCAGCATCGGATCGGCTGCGCGCTGCTCCACCCTGATGAAGAAGTAGATGAGTACCACGGCGAGCACGAACAACCCGATGATCTGCCAGGACAGCCAGTCGAACTCGTTGCCGCCGAACTCGAGCCCCAGGATCAGCGCCGAGACACCCAGCGCGATCAGGCCGATGCCCAGGTAGTCGACCACCGGCCGCTGCACGGCTTTGAGCCGCGGCAGCGTGCGCGCGGCCATCAGCACCATGACGATCGCGATCGGCACATTGACGTAGAAGCACCACCGCCAGCTCGCGTGGTCGGTGAACAGCCCGCCCAGCGTGGGCCCGACGACGGTGGTCACGCCGAACACCGCGCCGAGCGCGCCCTGGTACTTGCCGCGTTCGCGCAGCGGGATGGTGTCGGCGATGAGCGCCATCGAGGTGACCATGAGCCCGCCCGCGCCCACGCCCTGGATGCCGCGCGCGATCACCAGCACCACCATGCCGTTGGCGAGCCCGGCCAGCGCCGAGCCGGCGATGAAGATGATCGCGCTGATCTGGAAGAGCAGTTTGCGGCCGAACAGGTCACCGAGTTTGCCCGCCAGGGCGGTCGCCACCGCCTCGGCCAGCAGATACGCCGTGACCACCCACGCCATGTGCCCGGCGCTGCCGAGATCGGCCACGATGCTGGGCAGTGCCGCCGAGACGATGGTCTGGTCGAGTGCGGCCATGAGCATGCCGAGCACCACCGTCGCGAAGATGACATTGATCTTGGCCCGGCTCATCGGCTCGACGGGATCGGCTACAGCAACACCCTCCGGCATTGCCCCAGTATGGGCTTTCCCCTGTGGTCGCGGAGTCCAGTGACACGGCAGCAATCAGGTCGAGATCTCAACGCACGGCGTAGGAACCGAGGCCGGGTTCGAGTGCGTCGAAGGCGGTGTGCGCGTAGCCGCGCAGGGCCGCGGCGATGTCGTCGCCGGATTCGCCGGCCAGCAACCGGCGCAGGATCTCCTCGAACAGCACCCGCTGCACGCCCGCGAGCTGCGACGCGGCGACCCGGGGGGTGATGTCGTCGGCGGCGGCGCCGGTGTCCTCGGCGAGCGCCTGCGCCAGCGCCGCCTCGCGGACTTCGTGGAACTCGCGCAGGCGCGCCACCAGCGCGGGACTGTCGGTGATCATCGTCGCGAACGGCTTGCCGCTGAAACCGATCACCGGGTCCTGGGCCTCGACGGCGGCGAGGTAGGCGGTGCGCAGCGCGGCCAGCGCGGACTCCCCCGGCGCCCGATCGCGGACGACGGCGGCGAGCTGGCCGGTGAAGACCGGGCCCAGGTCGAGCGCGAGGTCCTCCTTGCGCGGGAAGTAGTTGGTGACGGTCATCTTGGCGACGTCGGCGGCCGCGGCGATCTCGGCGATGGTCACCTTGTCGAACCCGCGCTCGAGGAACAGCTCGGTCGCCCGGTGCGAGATCTGCTCCTTGGTCTGCTGTTTCTTCCTGGCCCGGAGCCCCTGTGTGGTCATGTCGACCAGCGTAGCTGAACTCGTCCCAAAATTGTTCTTGACATATTTTTAGGTCGAGTCTAAGTTTGTGTTCGTCGCCGCCACCCACACCATCGACGAAGGAGCAGCCGATATGGCCCGATACACGACACTGCGAGATTCGCTCGACGCCACCGTCCGCGCACCGCTCACCACGGAACGCCCCCGCACGGCGACCCCGCAGTTCCCCGGCGCACGCCGCCGGAACTCAGGCCCGGTCATCCGCGGGGCGCAGACCAGGTCGACGGCCGTGCGCCGCCCGCTGCGGATTCCGGGGCGCTGAGCACCCGGCGGGCGGGGCCACCCACGGCCCCGCCCGCCCTCCGGCCCACCACGATCTCGCCGTATCGAACGGAGCTCCCTTGAACGTCACCGCCGATTCCGTCCGCGACTACCTCACCGCGATCGCCCGCACTCCCCTGCTCACCCCCGAGCAGGAGTACGCGCTGGCCGCCCGCATCGCCGCCGGGGCCGCGGCGCGCGCCGAACTCGACGCCGACGCGGCCGCGGGCATCGAACCCACCGCCGAGCGGCGCGCGGAGCTGCACCGCGCCGAACGGGCGGGTCTGCGCGCCAAGGACCAGATGGTGCGGGCGAATCTGCGCCTGGTCGTCTCCATCGCGCGGCGCTTCCCCACCAATACCGGCATGTCGCTGCTGGATCTCGTCCAGGAGGGCACGCTCGGCCTGATCCGGGCGGTGGAGAAGTTCGACCACGAGCGCGGGCTCAAGCTCTCCACCTACGCGACCTACTGGATCCGGCAGTCGATCGGGCGCGCGCTCACCGATCAGGGCCGCACCATCCGGCTGCCCTCGAACGTCGCCGACGTGCTGCACCGGGTGATCAAGGTGCGCCGCGAGCTGGCCCAGCAGCTCGGCAGGCCCGCCACCGTCGAGGAGCTGGCGGCAGCCGCGGAGATCGGCGTGGCCCAGGTGGAGACGATGCTGCGGCTCGAGGCCGAACCGGTGTCGCTGCACGCGCCGATCGGCGAGGACACCGAGCTGGGCGCGCTGCTGCCCGACACCGCGCCCGCCCCGGCCGACGTGGTCGCCGGGCAGATGCTGCGCGGCTATGTCGAGGCCGCGATGACGGGTCTCACCGAGCGCGAATCCGCCGTCATCCGGCTGCGCTTCGGGCTCGACCGAGGGGAGGCGCGCACCCTCGAGGAGGTAGGGTCCGAGCTCGGGGTGTCGCGGGAACGGGCCAGGCAGATCGAGGCCAAGGCGATGACCAAGCTGCGCAGGCCCAGCTGCGCGGGCGCGCTGGCCGGCCTGCTCGGCTGACCCCTTCCCTCCTATCTTACTCCAGAGTAAGGTCGGTGCATGGCATGGAAACCAACCGACATCGCGGACCAGAGCGGGCGCACGTTCGTGATCACCGGGGCCAACGGCGGCCTCGGAACCGAAACCACCCGGGTACTGGCGGGCAAGGGCGCCACCGTGATCATGGCCTGCCGCAACGCGGCCAAGGCCCAGCCGATCGCCGAGTCCATCCCCGGTGACGTCCGCGTGGCCGCGCTCGACCTGGCCGACCTGGCTTCCGTGCGCGCCTTCGCCGAGCAGCAGGGCGACTTCGACGTCCTGATCAACAACGCCGGCCTGATGAACGTCCCGTTCTCGCGCACCGCCGACGGCTTCGAGACCCAGTTCGGCGTCAACCACCTGGGCCACTTCGCGCTCACCGCCCTGCTGCTGGACCGCATCGGCGACCGGGTGGTGACCCTGGCCTCCATCGCCCACAAGCAGACCCCCAAGCTCTGGATCGACGACCTCAACTACGAGAACCGCCGCTACCAGCGCAATCTCGCCTACGCCCAGGCCAAGCTGGCCAATCTCATGTTCGGCCGCGAACTGCAGCGCAGGCTCACCGAGGCGGGCTCGGCCAAGAAGTCCTACGCCGTGCACCCCGGCGTCTCGGCGACCGACCTGTTCGCCCGCACCGAGACCCCGCTGGACCGGGTGAGCAAGCCGTTCATCAAGCTCGTCGGCCACCCACCGCACCGGGCCGCGCACTCCACCCTGTTCGCCGCGACCGAACCGTCCGCCGACCCCACCGTCTACTGGGGACCCAACAAGTGGATGCAGTCGCAGGGCCCGGTCGAGGCGTGCCCGTCGAGCGCCATCTCCCGCGATCGCGAACTGCAGCGCAGGCTGTGGGAGGAATCCGAGCGGATGACCGGCATCACCTACAAGTTCTGAGGCCCGACCTGGTCCTACGCACCCTGTAGTAGGCGGGTACCGTGGAGCGCGTGTCCGCTTCTTCGCCCCGTCCGGCGCACAACCGACCGGCTCTGATCGCGCTGGTCGTCGTCGTCGCGCTGGGCTGCCTCGCGCTGGCGTGGTGGCAGTGGGAGCGGTTCGAATCGTCCTCGGGCACCGGCCAGAACCTCGGCTACGCCCTGCAGTGGCCGTTGTTCGCGGCCTTCGCGGTATTCGCCTACGTGCGGTTCGTGCGGCTCGAACGCGAGGCCGAAGCGCCCGCCGACGAGCGGCCGCGCCCGCGCAAGGCCGAGGCTCCGCGCGAGATCCCCGCGGGCATCCTGCCCGAACGGCCCACCGCCGCGTCGGCCGACGACCCGGAGACGGTCGCCTACAACCAGTACCTGGCGCACTTGCATGCCAGCGACATCGACGCGCAGGTCCGCTCGGCCGGTCTGCACGCCCCAGAGAGGAACGCCGGGTGACCGACAACAACACCACCGCCCCGTCGCTGGACAAGGACCCCGGCGCCCCGGCGGGCGGCGCGAGCAGCGCCAAGATCGCCTCGGCGCTGCTGCGCTACCGGGTGCTGGCCTGGGTCACCGGCCTGTGGCTGCTGCTGCTCACCTTCGAGATGGTCGCCAAGTACGGCTTCGACGTCGACACCCCGAGCTGGATCGCGGTCGTGCACGGCTGGGTGTACTTCGCCTACCTGCTCGTCACCGCCGACCTCGCGGTCAAGGTGCGCTGGCCGATCGGCCGGACCGTCGGCACCCTCATCGCGGGCACGATCCCGTTCCTGTCGTTCTTCGTCGAGCACCGCAATGCCAACGACGTGAAGAACCAGTACAGCCTCTGATCTTCGGACGACGAACGCCGCCGCCCCTTCCGGGGACGGCGGCGTTCTGTCGTGTAGGCGGCTCAGGAATCTCAGGCGAGAGCAGCCAGGGCGGGAATGAGCTGGGTCAGCGCCCGGCCACGATGGGACACGGCGTCCTTCTCGGCAGGGGTCAGCTCGGCGGCCGAACCGGTGCCGCCCTCGGGCAGGAACAGCGGGTCGTACCCGAAGCCACCTTCACCGCGCGGAGCGCGCGCGATGCTGCCCGGCCATTCGCCACGGACCACGGTGGTCGTCCCGTCGGGCAGCACCAGCGCGCAGGTGGACACGAACGCGGCGCCGCGCCGCTCGTCGGGGACATCACCGAGCTGGCCAAGCAGCAGGGCGTTGTTGGCCGCGTCGTCACCGTGGGTGCCCGACCAGCGCGCCGACAGCACGCCCGGCATGCCGTTGAGCGCGTCCACCTCGATACCGGAATCGTCGGCCACACAGGGCAATCCGGTCGCCACGGCACCGTCGCGGGCCTTGGCGATCGCGTTCTCCTCGAAGGTGGCGCCGGTCTCGGGCGCCTCCTCGTAGGGCGGCACGTCGGCCAGGCTCACCAGTTCGATCCCGGCCACGCCCGCCTCGTCGAGGATGCGCCGCAGTTCCTTCAGCTTCTTGGCATTTCGGCTGGCCACCAGCACACGCACGGCCACGGCTACTTCTTCGTGGCGGCGGGCTCGGGCAGCACGCCCGGGTACGGCAGCGCGAGGGCTTCCTTCTGCACCGCGAACAGCTGCTCACAACCGGCCAGGGCCGAGTCGAGCAGCTTGTCCAGGGTGGAGCGCGGGAAGGTGGCGCCCTCGCCGGTGCCCTGGATCTCGACCAGGGTGCCGGTGTCGGTGGCGACGACGTTCATGTCGACCTCGGCGCGCGAGTCCTCCTCGTACGGCAGGTCCAGGCGCACACGGCCATCCACCACGCCCACGCTCACCGCGGCGATCATGCACGAGATCGGTTGCGGGTCGGCCAGTTTGCCCGCGGCGGCCAGGTAGGTCACCGCGTCGTGCAGGGCCACGTAGGCGCCGGTGATGGCGGCGGTGCGGGTGCCGCCGTCGGCCTGGAGCACGTCGCAGTCCAGGGCGATGGTGTTCTCACCGAGCGCGGCCAGGTCGATACAGGCCCGCAGCGAACGCCCGATCAGCCTGCTGATCTCCTGGGTGCGTCCACCCACCTTGCCCTTGACCGACTCGCGGCCGCTGCGGGTGTGGGTGGCGGCGGGCAGCATGGCGTACTCGGCGGTCAGCCAGCCCAGGCCGGAATCGCGGCGCCACGGCGGCACCCCCTCGGTGACGCTCGCGGTGCACATCACCCGCGTCTGCCCGAATTCCACCAGCACCGACCCCGCCGGGTGCGAGGTGAATCCCCGGGTGATCTTCACTTCGCGGAGTTCGTCATCCGCTCTGCCATCGGCTCGTCTCGACACGCGGATAGTGTAGGGGAACGCTAGAGATCGAAGCTCTCACCCGGTGACACGGCGTGCACCGGCCCGGCGAAGGCGGCCTTCGCCTCGGCGATGACGTCCTCGCGCGAGGTCCACGGCGGGATGTGGGTGAGCAGCAGTTCCTTGGCCCCGGAACGGGTGGCGATCTCGCCCGCCTCGGTGCCCGAGAGGTGAATGCCCGGAGGACGATTCGCCGGATCGTGGGTCCACGACGCCTCGGCCATCAGCACGTCGGCGCCCTGGGCCAGTTCCACCACCGCGTCGCACATGGCGGTGTCGCCGGTGTAGACGAACACGCGGCCGTCGGCGGCGGTGATGCGCAGGCCGTAGGACTCCGGCGGGTGGTACATCCGCCGCGCCTCGACGGTGTGGCCGGGGCCGAACGGGATCGGGGTGTTCTCCACCCACGCCTGGGAGTCGATCACGTCGGACCAGTCGTCGGTCTCGCCGCCGATCTCGGCCGAGGCGTTGCCGATGCGCAGTGCCGCGTCGGACGGGCCGCGCACCAGGGCCCGGCCGGTGGGCGGGTTGGGGTGGTAGCGACGCCAGACCAGCAGCGCGGGCAGATCGAGGCAGTGGTCGGCGTGCAGATGGGTGAGGAAGATGTCGACCTCACCCGGGTTGAGATGCTTCTGCAGCGCACCGAAGATCCCGGGGCCGAAGTCGATGACCGTCGGCCGCATATCGGGGCCCGTCAGCAGGTAACCCGACGCTGGGGAGTCCGGGCCGGACACGCTGCCCGAGCACCCGAGGACGGTAAGGCGCATACCCTCATGCTGCCACGGCGTGCTGGTGCTCACTGCAGGATCCCCCCATTTCCCAGACCGGATCCCCGGCTACCGCGTTGGTACTGCGCGGCCGACCGATGCTCCACGGCGGCGTCGACGTTCATCTGATGAGAGTACCCAGCCCGCCAGCACTCCACCCACCGCCCCGAAAAGATGTCCCTGCCAAGAAATTCGGGGGTCGCTGGGCAGCACGCCCCACAGCATCGAACCGTAGATCAGGAAGATCACCAGGCCCACCACGATCTGCCCCACATTGCGCGCGAACCAGCCACGGCAGATCAGATACGTGAGCCAGCCGAACACGATCGAGGACGCGCCGAGGTGCACACTCCCCGACGACGCGGTGAGCCATGTGCCCACTCCGGCCACCACCCAGATGATGGCCGTGGCCGCGATCCCGCGCCCGATCCCCGACAGCAGTACCACGAACCCGAGCACCAGCAGCGGCAGCGTGTTGGCGAGCAGATGGTCCCACCCGCCGTGCAGCAGCGGTGCCCACAGGATCCCGTCGAGCCCGCCGATCGCGCGCGGTTCGATCCCGGCGCCGTCGAGCTGGTTGAGGGTGCCCGGCGGCTGACCGTGCGACAGGACCGTGTCGATCCCCTCGATCACATACAGCGCCCCGACGAACCCGAGGATCACCACGGCCGCCTGCACCCAGACCCGGGTAGCCCGCGGCGCGGGCGTTGTCGACCGGCCCTGCAATCCCGCGATCCGGTCCGGGTCGAACGACGCCCCGACTCCACCACTCACCGACATCGCCTCCACTCCGGCAGGGGACAAGCCCACTACGTCGAGCGTACCGAAACGGCTCAGGCCCAGAGCTGGCCTTCGAGCTTCTCCTCCGCCTCGTCCAGGGTGCCGTCGTAGGCGCCCGTGGACAGGTACTTCCAGCCGCCGTCGGCCACGACGAAGGCGATGTCGGCGCGCTTGCCCGCCTTCAGTGCCTTCTTGCCGATGCCGAGGGCCGCGTGCAGGATCGCGCCGGTGGAGATCCCGGCGAAGATGCCCTCCTCGCCGACCAGTTCCCTGGTGCGCTTGACCGCGTCGTAGGGGCCGACGGAGAAACGGGTGGTGAGCACCTTCTCGTCGTAGAGCTCGGGGATGAAGCCCTCGTCGATGTTGCGCAGCCCGTAGACGAGTTCGCCGTAGCGCGGCTCGGCCGCCACGATCTCGATGCCGGGGACCTGTTCGCGCAGGTAGCGGCCGGTGCCCATGAGGGTGCCGGTGGTGCCGAGACCGGCCACGAAGTGGGTGATCTCGGGCAGGTCGGCCAGCAGTTCGGGACCGGTGGTCTCGTAGTGCGCCAGCGCGTTGGCCGGGTTGCCGTACTGGTAGAGCATCACCCAGTCGGGGTTCTCGGCGGCGATCTGCTTGGCCAGCGCGACGGCCTGGTTGGAGCCACCGGCGGCGGGCGAATCGATGATCTCGGCACCGAACATGGTGAGCAGCTGGCGCCGTTCCACCGAGGTGTTCTCCGGCATCACGCACACGATCCGGTAGCCCTTGAGTTTGGCCGCCATGGCCAGCGAGATGCCGGTGTTGCCGCTGGTCGGTTCCAGAATGGTGCAGCCGGGGGTGAGCAGCCCGTCGGCCTCGGCCTGCTCGATCATCCGCAGCGCGGGCCGGTCCTTGACCGAACCGGTCGGGTTGCGGTCCTCGAGCTTGGCCCACAGCCGCACGTGGTTCTCGCCGTCCCACTGCGGCGACAGCGTCTGCAGCCCGACCAGGGGCGTGTTGCCCAGGGTCGCGATCAGCGATTCGTAGCGGGCCACGGGATCAGGCGCCGCCGGCCACGGCGGGCAGGATGGTGACCGACGCGTCGGCGGGCACCTCGGCGTCGAGGCCGCCGGCGAAGCGCACGTCCTCGTCGTCGACGTAGATGTTGACGTAGCGGTTGAGCTTGCCGTCCTTGAGCAGGCGCTCGGCCAGGCCGGGGTGGTTGGCCTCGAGGTCGTCGATCAGCGCGGACAGGGTCGCGCCCTCGCCCTGGACGCGCTTCTCGCCTCCGGTGAGACCACGCATGATGGTGGGGATGGACACGGTGACCGGCATGGTGACTCCTCGGTGATGACTTGGTTCGGTGGGGTTCAGGCGTCGTAGGTCTCGACGATGCGCACCGGTTCCTCGGTGACCTCGCCCTCGAGAATGCGGTAGCTGCGCAGCTCGTGGTGCTCCGGATCGCGGGTGGAGATCAGCACGTAGTGCGCGTCCGGCTCGGAGGCGTAGGAGATGTCGGTGCGGCTGGGGTAGGCCTCGGTGGCGGTGTGCGAGTGGTAGACGACGACCGGGGTCTCGTCGGCGTCGTCCATCGCGCGCCAGACCTTCAGCTGCTCGCCGGAATCGAACCGGTAGAAGGTGGGCGAGCGTTCGGCGTTGACCATGGCCACGAAGCGTTCCGGGCGGTCGCTGCCCTCGGGTCCGGCGATGATGCCGCAGGCTTCGTCGGGGTGGTCGGCGCGGGCGTGCGCCACCATGGCGTCCACGAGGTCGGCCCTGATCACCAGCACTTGTCGGCCCTTTCCACATCCTGTTCCAGCGGTGCCGAGCACCAGTCCCGACAACCACTCACCCTATTCGGGTATTCCGGCGGGTGCGCACGCCGGTCCGGATCAGGCGCCGAACAGGTCGCGGTAGGCGGGGATGCCGGCGATCGAGGTGGCGTGCAGTACCGCGTCGACCACGGCGCGTTCGACGACCACGGCCGCGGCGGTGCACAGCTGGTCGAGCAGCAGCAGGTCCGGCGGGAACGCGGGCGGCAGCGGGATCGCCGGGGCCTGCTTCGCGCCGGTGCTGAGGGCGAACAGGGTGTCGCCGTCGAGGGGTGAGTGCACCGGCCGGATGGCGCGGGCCAGCCCGTCGTGCGCGGTGGTGGCGAGCCTGCGACAGCCCGCCGGGTCGAGGGCGGCGTCGGTGGCCACCACGCCGATGGTGGTGTTGAGCACGGTGCCCTTCACGGGCAGGGCGTTCATCGCGGCGATCTGCTCGGGGGTGCCCGGCGCGAGCCCGAAGAACTCCGGTCCGTCGGTGCCGGTGCCCCAGGGCAGGCCGGTGCGCGGGTCGACGACCGAGCCGACCGGATTGGCGACGATCACCGCGCCCACGGTCATCCCCTCCCCCGGGCCCTCGCCGAGAACCACACTCGCCGAACCGATTCCGCCCTTGAGCGCGCCCGCCCGCGCACCCACCCCCGCGCCCGCGGTCCCGCGCGCGAACTCGGTCGAGGCCGCTTCGGCCGCGCGGAAACCGTCGTCGGCGGTCGGCCGGACGCGCCAGTCCCCGACCGGCAGGTCGAAGATCACCGCGGCGGGCACGATCGGCACCACCCGGCCCGGGTCGGCGGGGTCCATCGGGATGCCCTCGCCGTGTTCCTCGGCCCAGCGCATCACGCCGTCGGCGGCGGCCAGGCCGTAGGCGCTGCCACCGGTGAGCAGGATGGCGTGCAGCTGCCGGACGGTGTTGGCGGGGTCGAGCAGATCGGTCTCCCTGGTGCCGGGGCCGCCGCCGCGCACGTCGACCGCGGCCGTCGCGCCGCCGGGCACCCGCACCACCGTGCAGCCCGTCGCCGCCCCGGAACCCAGGGTGACCTGCGGATCGAGCCGCTGACAGTGCCCGACGAGCACCCCCGCGACATCGGTGATCGCGTCGCGGGCGCCCGGCGCGCTGCGCATCAGGGGGCCAGCGCCTGTAGCAGCGAGTCCTGCATCCAGGTGAGCCAGTGGTAGACGTCCAGATGCGGCGCGCGCGGATCTTCCGGCTCGAAATGTTCGGGCGTGTCGTCGTCGATGTCGAGCAGGGTGCCCAGCGCCAGGCGGACGTCGGTGAGCGCGGCCAGCCACGCGTCGGCCTGTTCGGGGGTGAGCACGATCTTGCCGCCGCTCTCCGGACAGCTCTCCAGCACGGTCCGGCCCGCGGCGAGCTTGGCGTCGATGATCTCCGGCTCGTGCAGGCTGCGCAGCGCGCTGTTGAGATCGGCGCGCTTGGCATCGGGCGAGCCCGGCTCGGCGCGGTGGAAATCGGGCAGCAGACGCAGCAGCTGCGGGTCGTCGGGTGGGGTGGAGTTGCCGGTGCGCAGCCCGGTGAGGGCGGCGAGCTCGTCTTCGGGGGCCTCGTTGGCGCGGTCGCTGAGCAGACCGGACACGGCCCCGATCAGCGAGCGCAGGACGGTGGCCTCGTGCTCGTCCATCTCGGATCGAAGCTTCAGGCCACTCAGCGAGTTCTTCCGGCTCCACTTGCGCACAGGGCCACGGTACTCAGTCGTCGCGCTGCATGGTTGCCCAGAGCCCCGCGGCGTGGAGTCTGCGCACGTCCTGTTCCATCTTGTCGCGCGAACCCGACGACACCACGGCCTTGCCCTCGTTGTGCACCTGCAGCATCAACTCGGTCGCCTTGGCTTTGCTGTAGCCGAACAGCTTCTGGAATATGTAGGTGACGTAGTGCATGAGGTTGACCGGGTCGTCCCAGACGACGGTCACCCAGGGCCGGTCCTCGGCCTCCAGGATCTCGGCGTGCTCGACTGCCTCCGGCGTAGCCTGTGGCGCCGACAGTGCGGCGTTCACGGCGTCGGTGACGGCGCCAGCCCGAACGGAATTGCACACGGCCATAAACCCCAGGGTACGACGAGGCAGGCCGGAAACAACACCCGGTGACTACAGTTTCTCGTGTGCCCCACCGTGACGAGTCCGCCAGCACCGCGTTGCTGACCGACCAGTACGAGCTGACCATGCTGGCCGCGGCCCTGGCCGACGGTTCCGCGCACCGGCGCTGCACCTTCGAGGTGTTCGCCCGCCGGTTGCCCAACGGCCGCCGTTACGGCGTCGTCGCGGGCACCGGCAGGCTGCTCGACGCGCTGCGCGCGTTCCGCTTCGGTCCCGAGGAGCTGGCGGTGGCCGCGAAGTTCCTCGATCCGGCCACCGTCGACTGGTTGCGCGAGTATCGCTTCACCGGCGACATCGACGGCTACGCCGAGGGCGAGCTGTACTTCCCTGGCTCGCCGATCCTGTCGGTACGCGGCAGTTTCGCCGAGTGCGTGCTGCTCGAGACGCTGGCGCTGTCGATCTTCAACCACGACAGCGCCATCGCCTCGGCGGCCGCGCGGATGGTGAGCGCCGCGGCAGGGCGCCGGACCATCGAGATGGGTTCGCGGCGCACCCACGAGCTGGCCGCGCCGTCGAGTTCGCGCGCGGCCTACCTGGCCGGTTTCGACGCCACCTCCAATCTGGAGGCGGTGCGCAGCTTCGGCGTGCCGGGCGCGGGCACCAGCGCGCACGCCTTCACGCTGCTGCACTCCGGTGCCGACGGCGAGCACGAGGCCGCCGCCTTCCGCAGCCAGGTCGAGGCGCTCGGCGTGTCGACCACCCTGCTGGTGGACACCTTCGACATCACCCGCGGCGTGGCCACCGCCATCGAGGTGGCCGGTCCCGAGCTGGGCGGGGTGCGCATCGACTCCGGTGACCTGGGCGTGCTGGCCCGCCAGGTCCGCGACCAGCTCGACGGGCTCGGCGCCACCGGCACCAGGATCGTGGTCTCCGGCGACCTGGACGAGTACGCCATCGCCGCGCTGCGCGCCGAACCGGTGGACGTCTACGGCGTGGGCACCTCGCTGGTCACCGGCTCGGGCGCGCCGACCGCGGGCATGGTCTACAAGCTGGTCGAGGTCGAGGGCGTCCCGGTGGCCAAGCGGTCGAGTCACAAGGAGTCGCGCGGCGGCACCAAGAAGGCGGTGCGGCTGGCCCGCGCGACCGGCACCGTCGTGGAGGAGATCGTCTACCCCGCCGCCGGGGAGGCGCCCGCGACCGACGGCTTCCAGGTGCGCGAACTACAGGTACCGCTGGTGCGCAAGGGCGAGATCGTCGACGGGGTGGCCACGCTGGCGCAGAGCCGGGAGCTGGTCGCGCGCGGGCTGGTCAGCCTGCCGTGGGAGGGGCTCAAGCTCTCGGCGGGTGAGCCCGCGATCCCCACGACCTTCCTCGGCTGAGGACAATGGCAGTGAACGAACGTGGAGGGACCGGTATGGCGCGCGGCTTGGTGATCGTGGACGTGCAGAACGACTTCTGTGAGGGCGGCGCGCTCGCCGTCGCGGGCGGGGCCGCCGTGGCCACCGCGATCAGTGAATACCTCGCGACGACCCCCTACGACGCCGTGGTCGCCACCCGCGACTGGCACATCGACCCCGGCGCGCACTTCTCCGACACCCCCGACTACGTCGACTCCTGGCCGCCGCACTGCCGCGTCGGCACCCCCGGCGCCGAGTTCCACCCGAACCTGGACACCACGACCGTCCAGGAGACCTTCCACAAGGGCGAATACACCGCCGCCTACTCCGGTTTCGAGGGCGCCGCCGCCGACGGCACCACACTCACCGACTGGCTGCGCGCCCGCGGCATCGACACCGTCGACGTGGTCGGCATCGCCACCGACCACTGCGTGCGCGCCACCGCCCTGGACGCCCGCGCCGCCGGTTTTGGCACCCGCGTGCTGCTCGACCTCACCGCGGGCGTGTCCCCCGAGACCACCCGCACCGCCCTCGAAAGACTGCGCGCCGCAGGGGTCGACCTCGTCGGCGCGACCGCGTCCTGACCACACACCGCCACGCCGTTCGCCCCAGCGACCGAGCCGCCGCGATGCCCCGCGGGCGGTGCGCAGGCACCGCCGTCGATACTTCCGGCATGGACTATCGATTCCCGGCCCACACCCGCGCCACCCTGACCACCGCGCTCGCCGGGCTCGACAACATCCACGACGCCGCCGAACTCGTCTTCTGGTCCAACCCCGCCACCGACGACCTCCAGCGCCTCGGCCTCGGCGCCTTCGGCCGGCTCCCACCCGCCTTCACCCACCTGCTGGCCCTGACCAGCCTGCACTCCACCGTCCTGGACACCGGCTTCAGCGGCTACCTGCGCACCCGCCGCGCCGAACTCCCCTGGGCCATCCGAGGTCTGCGCGCCGCGGGCATGCCGACACTGGCCGCCGCCGCCGTCCTCACCGCCCACGACATCTCCCCCAGCTCCCCCGACGACCCCCTCGACCGCTTCTGGGAGGACGAACACCAGGTCCTCGCCAATCCCGCCCAGATCCGCCGCCCCACGGGGGACCGCGCCGACGACCCGGACGAGATCTACGACATCAACGAACCGGAAGACTTCGAACAACGCGTCCTGGACTACATCCGCGCCCACCCCGACGACTTCGTCCGCGAGTACTGAACGTCGGCGAAACCTGTCGGCGGGGGCCGCTAGGCTGCCTTCGTGCCCGAACTCCCTCCCGTCACCGACCTGCTCGTCACCGCTGTGCGTGCCCTGGGTGGGAAGGAACGCACCGGTCAGACCGCCATGGCCGCTGCCGTCGACCACGCGATCGACACCAAGGAGCATCTGGCGGTACAGGCGGGCACCGGCACCGGTAAATCGCTGGCCTATCTGGTGCCGAGCCTGCGGCACGCGGTGCGCACGGGTCGCACGGTGGTGGTCTCCACGGCGACGATCGCGCTGCAACGCCAGCTCGTCGACCGGGACCTGCCGCGCCTGGCCGAGGCGCTGAAGAAGCCGCTGGGTCGCGTGCCGCAGTTCGCGATCCTCAAGGGCCGCAACAACTATCTGTGCCTGAACAAGATCAACAGCGTCATCCCGGAGGACACCGGCGGCGAGGCCGAACTGTTCGACGCCTTCGCCATCTCGCGCCTGGGCCGCGAGGTGCAGCGCCTCAACGAGTGGGCCTCCGACACCGAGACCGGCGACCGCGACGAGATCGCGCCCGGCGTCAGCGACCGCGCCTGGCGGCAGGTGAGCGTGTCCTCGCGCGAGTGCCTGGGCAAGTCGCGCTGCCAGTTCGGCCAGGACTGCTTCGCCGAGAAGGCACGCGGCGAATCGGCGCAGGCCGATGTGGTGGTCACCAATCACGCGCTGCTGGCCATCGACGCCATCAGCGGCATCCAGGTGCTGCCCGAACACGATGTGGTGGTGATCGACGAGGCGCACGAACTGGTCGACCGGGTCACCGGTGTGGCCACCGCCGAACTGGCCGCCACCGCGATCAGCGCCGCGGCCCGGCGCTGCACCAAACTCATCGACGAGCGCGAGGTCGACCGGCTCGAAGGCGCCGCCGAGGCCTTCCACCAGGCCATCGAGGACCTGCCCGCCGCCCGCTGGGACCACCTGCCCGACGGCATCGCCCCGGTGCTCGCGCTGGTCCGCGACGCCGCCTGGAACGCGCGCACCGAGATCGCCCCGCAGGGGACGGTGAAGACCCAGGACGACCCCGACAACGCCGCCGCCCGCACCATGGCCGTGGCCGCGCTCGAGGACGTCCACGATGCGGCGGTGCGCGCGCTCACCGCTTTCGAGGAGGCCGATCCGGCCGCGCGCCGCGATGTCATCTGGCTCTCCGCCGACGAGGTGCGCGGCGTGCCCCGGCGCACGCTGCGGATGGCGCCGCTGTCGGTGGGGGGGCTCTTGCGCAGCAGGCTGTTCGGCTCGGCCACCGTGGTGCTCACCTCGGCGACCCTGCAGATCGGCGGGTCCTTCGACGGGCTGGCGATCACCTGGGGCCTGCCCGCGCAGTCCGGCGGCAAGGTCGACGCGGCCCTGGCCAACGGCGCCACCGCCCCCGCCGACACCGAGACGGTGCGCTGGAGTTCGCTGGATGTGGGTTCGCCGTTCGACCACGCCAAGTCCGGCATCCTCTACGTCGCCAAGCACCTGCCCGCCCCGGGCCGCGACGGCCTCTCCCCCACCTACCTCGACGAGATCGAGCAGCTCATCACCGCCGCGGGCGGACGCACCCTCGGCCTGTTCTCCTCGATGCGCGCCGCCAAGGCCGCCACCGAGGCGCTGCGCGAGCGGCTCGACACGCCCGTGCTGTGTCAGGGCGACGATTCGATGGGCGCGCTGGTTCGCAAGTTCGCCGACGATCCGGCCACCTCGCTGTTCGGCACGCTCACCCTCTGGCAGGGCGTGGACGTGCCGGGCCCGTCGCTGAGTCTGGTGATCCTGGACCGCATTCCGTTCCCCCGCCCGGACGACCCGCTGCTCACCGCGCGCCAGCGGGCGGTGGAATCGCGCGGCGGCAACGGCTTCATGACCGTGGCCGCCAATCACGCCGCGCTGCTGCTCGCGCAGGGCACCGGCCGGTTGCTGCGCAGCGTCGACGACCGCGGCGTGGTCGCCGTGCTCGACTCGCGCCTGGCTACCGCCCGCTACGGCAGCTACCTGCGCGCCTCGCTGCCGCCGTACTGGGAGACCACCGATCCGGAGGTCGTGGCCAAGGCGCTGCGCAGGCTCACCGCGTCGGTGTGAATCCGCGAGCTTGCACAGCGGGCCTTGCGATTCGCAAGGTTGGCACCATGAATTCGCTACCGGGCGAATGTAACTCGTGAGAACGTGTGGTGATGATGCACCACGCCGATGGCGAGGTACTCGGCGAATTTCTGGTCAGCGCAAGATCTTTGGCCGAGTACCGCGCGATGTTCCAACTCTCCGACGACGACCTCGCCGGTCGCCGCATTCTCGATTGCCCCGGGGGCGCAGCCAGTTTCGCCGCGGAGGCGAGTGCGCTGGGCGCCGAGGTGACCGCGATCGACCCCATCTACGCCACCGCCCCCGCCGACCTCGCCGCCCGCGCCACTCCCGAGACCGAACGGGCGGTGGCTTGGGCCCACCAGCACGCCGACCGATACCGCTGGGACTGGTACGGCAGCACCGCCGAGCACGCCGCGATCCGCCGCGGCGCCGCCGCCCGCTTCGCCGAGGACGTCCGCACCACGCCCGACCGCTACCTCGCCGGCGCCCTGCCTTCGCTGCCCTGCCCCGACGACTCGTTCGATCTGGCGCTGAGTTCGCACCTGCTGTTCAGCTACGCCGACCGCCTCGACGCGGACTTCCACCTGGCCGCCCTGCAAGAGCTGGCCCGCGTCGCCACCACCGAGGCGCGGGTGTATCCACTGCTGGACTACACCGGCGCCCCGCTCGACGACCTGATCGATCACCTGCGGACCGAACTGCACGACAAAGGAATTCAGACCTCGCTGCGCAAAACCCACTATGAGTTCCACCACGGTGCCGACACCATGCTGACGTTGCAGCCCGTGGCCTGATCACCGCAGGTCGATGCCGGTCCGCTATCACGGACCGGCATTCGGGCACGCCCGTGCCAGTCATACGTTCCGGCTACCGAAGGCGAGCCGCCGCCCGGCACCCCGGACCCGGCGTTGTACGTTCTTAGTCGTGCATACGATGCGAGCCGGCCGGTAGCACGGCCGTGGCGGAGAGATCTCGACGCGTGGAGCTGCCGCGCACGACCCTGACGCTCATCCTGCTACTCGGTACCGCCGTCCTAGGTGTGACGCTGCTGTTCACCACCATGGACCCCTGGATGAACAGCGGCGGCATCCTCGCCGGCGGCCTGGACGTCCACATCTATCGCGACGGCGGCTGGCGGCTGTGGCACGGCCGCGCGCTGTATCTCGAACCCACCCACTACGGCCTGCTCTACACCTACACCCCGTTCTCCGCGGTGGTGTTCCTGCCGCTGCTGCTGGTGCCGTGGGGCGCGGTCACCACCACCTGGCTGACGCTCAATCTGCTCGTGCTGTTCGCCTGCGTGCTGCAGAGCTGGCGGATGCTCGGCTACCGGGTGACCCCGCGCCTGGCGACGGTCAGCGCGCTGATCGCGCTGGCCTGCACCTTCGCCGAGCCGGTGCGCACCACCCTGTACTACGGCCAGATCAATCTGTGGCTGATGCTGCTGGTGCTGTGGGACTTCTCGCGCGGTGAGCACAGCCGCCTGCGCGGTCTGGGCGTCGGCATCGCCGCGGGCATCAAGCTCACCCCGCTGTTCTTCATCGCCCAGTACCTGTTCCAGCGGCAGTGGCGGGCCGCGGTCACGGCGGCGCTCACCTTCCTGGCCACCATCGCCGGGACCGCGCTGATCCTGCCGCGCGACTCCTTCCAGTACTGGACCTCGACGTTCTTCCACTCCGGCCGCATCGCCCCGGATGTGCACCCCGCCAACCAGTCCCTGCGCGGCGCCATCGCCCATCTCCTCCACGGCCCCGCCCCGATCTGGCTGTGGCTGCTGATCGCGGTGCCGATCGCGCTGGCGGCGCTGCGGCTGGCGGCCGAGCTCCAGCGCCGGGGCGAGCCGCTGCTGTCGGTGACCCTGGGTGGGCTCACCGCGTGTGCGGTGTCGCCGTATTCCTGGGGCCACCACTGGGTCTGGTTCGTGCCGCTGCTGGTGTACCTGATCCACCGCGCCCAGACCCGGCGGCGCTGGTGGCTCGCCGCCGGTGTCCTCTATCCCGCGATCGCCGCGTGGACCTACACGTACCTGCCGGGCTGGGTCAGCGTCGGCACCTTCCTGCTGCCGCCGTGGTGGCCGTTGTCGCAGGTGCTGATGAACATCTACGTGGTGCTCTACCTGATCACGCTGGCCGGTATCGCGGTCGGCCTGCGCGGGCGCACCCCACCGCCGATCGAGCCGATCGCCATCGAAGCGCCCGCGGCCGAACCGGATTCGCGCGGCCTCGATCCGCTGGTGGTGGTGCCGCTACCCGCACGCCCAGTCGAAAACGCCTGACTCCAGGTCGAGCTGGGCGTTGCCGCCGCCGAAGTTCATCCCGGAGATCTCCTCGATCTCCAGGTAGTACGCGGTCAGCCCCTCGGGCAGGGCCTGCACCGGGAAGGCGGTGCCGCCCAGGTGACAGCGCCCGAACAGGGGCTCGGCCCAGGGATTCCAGCCGGAGTCCTCGGTGAGTGGGTCCTGGTAGCGCGTGTCGGTCTCGTACTCCACCGGCGGGATGCCCACATTGGGATCGCCGGTGCGCTCGGCCAGCCAGATGCCGACGGTGGGATGCACGTCGTCCCAGGCGTTGCAGCCTTCGTCGCTCGCCACCGGCGCCCCGGCCGGGCGGACATCGGCGGGCGGGGCGACGGGCCCCGCGGCGAATTCGGCCTCGGTGAGCCAGATCAGGGCGAAGGCGCCGCCGATCTCGTCGTGCAGGATGCGCAGCTGCGGGTGCAGGCGGGTGCTCACGAGGTCGCGGGCCACCGGGTCCTCGGACGCGGCATCGGGCACGACCGGGTCGCCCGCGTCGGCGAACTGCCCCTCGCCCTGGAAGAACGCGACGGCGGGGAACCCGGGACCGCGCCGCTGGTAGTCGGCGGGCAACCGCAGGGTGAACGCGTGCATCATCGGCAGCCCGGTGACCGGCCCGCGCGGCCAGCACGCCGCGTCGATCCCGGGCCCCTCGCTACCGATCCACCCCGACCGCACCGGCGCGTCCAGCGTGAGCGGCTCACCACCGGGCGTCTCCGCCAGCTTGTCGGCCGAGTCCCCGAAACCCAGGTCGTACGCCTTCATCGCGCCTCTCCTCTTCCCTGTGCGGACGATGCCGTGCCCGCCCCGCGCGGGCCGCACGCCGACGAGGGTAGTGCGTCGCACCGACATCGGGTGACACCGCGGCGACCACCCGGCAACCGGCACACGACAACGGCGGCGCGGCGACTGCGGTCACCACACCGCCGTCGCGGGGAACTCAGCTCAGAGCACGGCCTTCAGCAGCAGCGTCAGCAGCCCGGAACCGATACCGAGCGCGACCGCTCCCGCGCCCCACACCAGGCCCTGCCGCGCCCACGGCCGTCCGTGATCCAGCGAGAACCGGCCGGGACCGGTGAAGGCCAGGGTGACGGCCGGGATGGCGAACAGCAGCGCCACCTCGTAGCCCTTGCCGGTGAGCAGGCCGCCGGCGAAGGTGACATTGATGGCGTTGACCATGGTGCCCAGCACCGCGGCCGCGGCCAGCGGGGTGAGCAGGCCGAGTACCAGCGCGAGACCGCCGGCGAATTCGGTGAGACCGGCCAGCGTGCCGAAGATCTCGCCGGGGTTGTAGCCCATGGCGGTGAAGCCGTCGGCGGTGTCGCGCCAGCCCTTGCCGCCCCACCAGCCGAAGAGTTTCTGGGCGCCGTGCGCGGCCATCAGGCCGCCGAAGCCGACGCGCAGGACGAGCAGGCCGATATCGCTCGAGAGCGCGGCATCGGTGGCCGTGAGGGTGGTGGTCGTGCCGGAAGTGGTGGTGCGGGTAGCGGTGTCGGTCATCGTTTCCTCATCTGCGATTCGATACATGCCCGCAACCGGACTACGGTCCGATTGCCTTCTCCGATCAACTCCGGTGCGGTCCGGGCTATTTCGCGCCCGTCCCGCCGGATCTGTGCCGCTGGTCACAACCGATGCGAAAGGCCGCCCGATCGGACGGCCTTTCGCTTGCTGACACGGTGGTCAGTACGACATCGTCGCGTAGCCGACGAGCGTCTGCTCCGACTCCCTCGACAGCTTCCAGGTGCCGTCGATGTCCTTCCAGGTCACCGGAATCGGATAGGTGTAGTCGCCGAGGCTGCTGTTGAGGGTGGCGGAGAGGGTGTCGCCCTCGACCGTCACCGGACCCGACACGTCCCAGTGGTAACCCGGGATCGCGGCGATGCGGTCGCGCACGACCGTCAGGCCGCTCGCGTCGCCGGACTCGACCTCGGCGGTCGAGCCGTTGAGCGCGGCCTGCAGTTTGCCCTGCAGCTCACCGGCCGACGGGGTGGCGGGCGCGGCGATCGCGGCCGGGGCGGTGGCGACGACGGCCACGGCGACCGGCGCGAACAGGGTGGCGACAGCCATCGACGCGGCGACGAGCGAGCGCTTCACAGATCTCTCCTTCAACAATCGGAGAGGTAAGCCTAACCTATTCGACCAGGAAGAAGAAGTACGCCAGGAACAGCACCAGCAGCCCCCACATGGCCGGATGCACCTCCTTGACCCGGCCCTTGGCCACCATGACCACCGGATACAGGATCATGCCCATGGCCAGACCGTTGGCGATCGAATACGTCAGCGGCATCATGATCACGGTCAGGAAGGCGGGCACCGAGTACTCGAGATGCTGCCAATCGATGTCACCGAGGGCACGGGCCATCAGCACACCCACCACGATCAACGCGGGCGCGGTGACCTCGCTGGACCCGGCGATCACCGAGAACACCGGATAGCAGAACATCGCGATCAGGAACCAGCCCGCCGTGGTCACCGCCGTCAATCCGGTCCGGCCACCGGCCGACACGCCCGCCGTCGACTCCACATACGCGGTGGTGGTGGAGGTACCGATGATCGCGCCCGCGGTGGTGCCCACCGAGTCGGCGGCCAGGGCGCTGGCCGCGCGCGGCAGTGTGCCGTCCTTGTTGAGCAGCCCGGCCTGGTTGGCGACGCCGATGAGCGTGCCCGAGGCGTCGAAGAAATCGACGAACAGCATGGTGAGCACCACCACGATCATCTGCCCGGTGAAGGCGTCGGGCAGATGGATGATCGCCTGACCGAAGGTCTGGTCCAGGCCCTTGGGCAGTTCGGCGATGCCGTCGGGAATGCCGACCAGCCCGGTCACCATGCCGAGCACGGTGGTGGCGACGATGCCGTAGAGCACCGCGCCGTGCCAGCCGATCACCAGGAAGACCACCGTCACGACCAGACCGAACAGCGCCAGCAGCGTGGTGCCCTTGGTGAAGTCGCCGAGGGTGACCAGCGTCGCCTCGCTGTTCACCACGATGCCCGCGTTCTTCAGCCCGAGGAACGCCACGAACAGACCGATGCCCGCGCCCACCGCGAACTTCATCTGCAACGGGATCGCGTTGAGAATCCGCTCGCGGACCTTGGTCACCGCGAGGATGAAGAAGATGATGCCCGACAGCAGCGTCCCCGACAGCGCCACCTGCCACGGGATACCCATGCTCAGCACCACGGTGTAGGCGAAGAACGCGTTGAGGCCCATGCCCGGCGCGAGCGCGATCGGATAGCGCGCCCAGATGCCCATGACCAGCGTGCCGAAGACCGCGGCCACCGCGGTGGCGGTGAACACCGCCTGCATCGGGATGCCCTTGTCACCCAGGGCGCCCTCGTCACCGAGGATCGACGGATTCACCGCCAGCACATAGGACATCGCCAGGAACGTGATCGTCCCCGCCATCGCCTCGCGCCGGAAGGTGGACCCGCTCGACGAGACACCGAAGTATCCGTCGACGCGCCGTCGGGCGCGGGTGACGACATCGCTGGCCATGACTCTCCAGTCCGGGGGTGTTCAGAGAAGAAGGATGCCCAGGAACGGTAGCGGAAAGTTCACTGAACCCGACAACCCGTCTCCCGTGTCCCCGCTCACGGTTCAGCCGCCCGCGACCGCCACCGCGCCCAGCTCGGCGTCGGAGGCCAGCAGCGGGTGCCGCGGCAGCACCCGCACCGTGTAGCCGACCGCGCCCGACAGCGGCACCGGCAGCTCGAGGTCGTAGAGCTGCACGGCGTCGTCGGCACCGGTGTGGCGCATCTCCCTGGTGACGGTGTCGGACAACTCGTCTTCCGGGGAGACCCGCCCGAGCACCGCCTGCACCACCACGTCCGCGGCGGTGAGCCCGCCCAGGTCGACCCGCGCGTGCAACCACAACTCGGCACCGATCACCGGGGTGTCGGGCAGGCCCGAACTGTCCACCTGGACAACGCGCACCGCGGGCCAGGCCGCCTCGATGCGGCGCCGGTACTCGGCGACCCGCGCGGCCCCGGCGAAACCGTCGTCCGCGGCCTCGGCGAACGCGGCGGCGGCCGGACCGTAGTACTGCTCGGCGTAGTCGCGCACCATCCGCGAGGCCAGCACCCGGGGACTGGTGGTCTGCAGGGTGTGGCGCACCATTTCGGTCCAGCGCACCGGGACACCGTCGGCGTCGCGGTCGTAGAAGCGCGGCGCGACCGTGCGCTCCACGAGTTCGTAGAGCGCCGCGGCCTCGAGATCGTCGCGGCGGTGCTCGTCGCGGACGCCGTCGGCGGTGGGGATGGCCCAGCCGTTCTCGCCGTCGAACATCTCGTCCCACCAGCCGTCGCGGATGGACAGGTTGAGCCCGCCGTTGAGCGCCGACTTCATCCCCGAGGTCCCGCACGCCTCGAGCGGGCGCAGCGGATT
Organism: Nocardia sp. NPDC004415; assembly: GCF_053602435.1. Taxonomy (NCBI): domain Bacteria; kingdom Bacillati; phylum Actinomycetota; class Actinomycetes; order Mycobacteriales; family Nocardiaceae; genus Nocardia; species Nocardia sp. NPDC004415. Next base: position 13,340 of record NZ_JBSGDP010000036.1, on the reverse strand, counting down.
GTTCAGCCACACATCGCAACCCCAGTACAGGTAGCGGGCCATCGACATGTCGTAGTCGGGCAGGAAGACAATGCGATGGCGTACCGCGGGATCGTCGGCGAAGCGCACGACCTGCTGGATCAGCGCCTTGCCGCCGTCGTCGGCGGGATGGCTCTTGCCCGCCACCACCAGCTGCACCGGCCGATCGGGGTCGAGCAGCAGCGCGCGCAGCCGTTCGGGGTCGCGCAGCATCAGGGTCAGGCGCTTGTAGGTGGGCACGCGGCGGGCGAAGCCGACGGTGAGCACGTCCGGATCGAAGACGTCGTCGATCCAGCCCAGTTCGGCCTCGGCGGCCCCGCGCTGCAACCAGGACGCGCGCAGCCTGCGCCGCACCTCCGCGATCAGCACGCCGCGCAGGGTGTTGCGGGTCGACCACAGCTGCCCGAGGTCGACATCGCTGAGCTTCTCCCAGCCCCGCGCCTCCTCGACGAGTTCGGGTCCCACCAGTTCGCGGGCCTTGTCGAGCCATTCGCGCGCGGCCCAGGTCGGCGCGTGCACCCCGTTGGTCACCGAGCCGATCGGCACCTCGGCGGCGTCGAAACCGGGCCACAGCGCGGCGAACATCTCCCGGCTGACCTCCCCGTGCAGCTTCGAGACACCATTGGCGCGCTGCGCCAGCCGCAACCCCATGTGCGCCATGTTGAACACCGACGGATCGGCCTCGCGCCCGAAGGCCAGGATCCGGTCCACCGAGAGTCCCGGCAGCAGCGCCGATTCCGGCTCGCCGTGCGCGCCACCGAAGTACCTGCGCACCAACGGCATCGGGAACCGGTCGATCCCGGCGGGCACCGGGGTGTGCGTGGTGAAAACCGTCCCCGCGCGCACGGCGGCCAGCGCGGTGTCGAAATCCAGTCCGCCCGCGACGAATTCGCGAATCCGCTCGACCCCGAGGAACCCCGCGTGGCCCTCGTTCATGTGGAAGACGTCCGGATCGGGCAGCCCGTTGGCACGGGTGTAGGCGCGCACCGCGCGCACCCCGCCGATACCGGCCAGGATCTCCTGCTTGATCCGGTGGTCCTGGTCGCCACCGTAGAGCCGGTCGGTGACCGCGCGCAGTTCCGGGTCGTTGTCGGCGATGTCGGAGTCCAGCAGCAGCAGCGGAATCCGGCCGACCTGGGCGATCCACACCCGCGCGCGCAGCACCCGGCCCTCCGGCATGCCCACGTGGATCAGCACCGGCGAACCGTCGCTGGTCAGCAGTTTCAGCGGCAGACCCTGCGGGTCCAGCGCCGGATAGTGCTCGCGCTGCCAGCCGTCGGCCGACAGCGACTGCCGGAAATACCCCGAGCGGTACAGCAGCCCGACCCCGATCAGCGGCAGGCCCAGATCCGAGGCCGCCTTGAGGTGGTCACCGGCGAGAATGCCCAGGCCACCGGAATAGTTGGGCAGCACCTCGGTGACGCCGAACTCCATCGAGAAGTACGCGATCCCCGCCACCTCGGTGCCGCTCTGTTCCTGGAACCAGCGCGGCCGGGCCAGATAGTCGCGCAGCCCGCGTTCCTGCGCGTCGACCCTGGCGGTGTAGCCGGGGTCGGCGGCGAGCGCGTCGAGCCGCTCGGCGGGCACCTCCCCCAGCATGCGGACGGGGTCCTGGCCGAGGACCTGCCACAGCTCCGGATCGAGTTCGGCGAACAGATCCTGCGTCGGGCCGTGCCACGACCAGCGCAGGTTCGTCGACAACTCACCCAGCGCGGCGAGCCGCTCCGGCAGATGGGCACGGACAGTGAACCGACGAAGTGCCTTCACCAGCGGAAGATTAACTGATGCCGCCCGCGCAGGCTGAACACGCGGCGATGACCGCCCTCCCGGCCCCGCACCCGCGACCCCCGAGGAGCGGCGGCCACGAAGTGGCCGGTCCGCGGCCGGGTCGCCGGTCAGACGCCGTTTCGTAGGCGACGAAGGAGCAAGAAACGGTGTCTGACCGGCGACCTGCGAGGGGCCGCGGACACGCGCGCACCTGCGCGCCGGAAATACAGTACGTTGGCGTGGTGAGCGGCCGGATTGCCATCGATGACATCGCACCGTCGATTCCCGGCGGCCGACCGGCCAAGGCCGTCGTCGGGGAGGTCTTCCCGGTGCGGGCCGTTGTCTGGCGCGAGGGCCACGACGCGGTGGCGGCGACCCTGGCGGTGCGCGCGCCCGGTTCCTCGCGGATCACCAGGACTCGGATGGCGCCGGAGTACGAACCGGACGTCTTCAGTGCCGTGTTCACCCCCACCACGCCCGGCCTGTGGACCTTCCGGATCGAGGGCTGGAGCGACCCGATCGCCACCTGGCGTTCGGCGGTGGAGGCCAAGCTGGGCGTCGGGCAGAGCGCCGCCGACCTCGCCAACGATCTCGAGCTCGGCGCTGCGCTGTTCGACCGCGCGGCCCAGGCGGTGCCGAAGAAGCAGTTCGAGCGCCTGCGCGCCGCCGCGGCCGCCCTGCGCGGCGACGACCAGCTACCCGCGCGGGTGGCACCGGCGTTCAGCGCCGAGGTCACCGAGATCCTGCGCGCGACGCCGCTGCGCGAGATGGTCACCCGCGGCACCCAGCACACCGTGCTGGTCGAGCGCCGCCGCGCGCTGGTCGGCTCCTGGTACGAGTTCTTCCCACGCTCCACCGGCGGCCGCGACGCCGAGGGCCGTCCCGTGCACGGCACCTTCGCCACCGCCGCGCGCGAGCTGCCCCGCATCGCGGGCATGGGGTTCGACGTGGTCTATCTGCCGCCGGTCCATCCGGTCGGCGAGGTCAACCGCAAGGGCCGCAACAACGCGCTCACCACCGAGCCCGGCGATGTCGGCTCGCCGTGGGCGATCGGCTCGGCCGCGGGCGGGCACGACGCCATCCACCCCGACCTGGGCACCGAGGCCGATTTCGCCGAATTCGTCTCCACCGCAGCCGGTCTCGGCCTGGAAGTGGCGCTCGATCTGGCCTTGCAGTGCGCCCCCGATCATCCCTGGGTCGGCGCGCATCCGGAGTGGTTCACCACCCTGCCCGACGGCACCATCGCCTTCGCCGAGAACCCGCCCAAGAAGTACCAGGACATCTACCCGGTCAACTTCGACAACGATCCCGACGGAATCTACGCCGAGGTGCTGCGTGTGGTCCGGCACTGGATCTCGCTGGGCGTCACCATCTTCCGCGTCGACAACCCGCACACCAAGCCCGCCGACTTCTGGGAATGGCTGCTCGCGCAGGTGCGCCACACCGACCCCGACGTGATCTTCCTGTCCGAGGCGTTCACCCGTCCGGCCCGTCTCTACGGCCTGGCCCGGCGCGGATTCAGCCAGTCCTACACGTATTTCACCTGGCGCGTGCACAAGTGGGAGCTCACCGAGTTCGGCCTGGAGCTGGCCGCCAAGGCCGACGAGGCCCGCCCCAACCTGTTCGTGAACACCCCCGACATCCTGCACGAGAGCCTCCAGCACGGCGGCCCCGGCATGTTCGCCATCCGCGCCGCGCTCGCCGCCACCCTCGGCCCCACCTGGGGCGTGTACTCCGGATTCGAGCTGTTCGAGCACGAGGCGGTGCGTCCAGGCAGCGAGGAATACCTCGACTCGGAGAAATACGAACTGCGCCCGCGCGATTTCGCCGGCGCGCTGGCCCGCGGCGAATCGCTGGAACCGTGGCTGACCCAGCTCAACGAGATCCGGCGCGACCATCCCGCGCTCCAGCAGTTGCGCTGCATCCACTTCCATCCCGTCGACAACGACGCGCTGCTGGCCTACTCCAAGATCGACCCGGCCACCGGCGACGCCGTGCTGGTGATCGTCAACCTGAATCCTTTCGCCACCGAGTACGGCCACATCTCCCTGGACCTGCCCGCCCTCGGCCGCGAATGGCACGACCACCCCGTGGTGTTCGACGAGGTCACCGGCGAGGAATACCACTGGGGCCAGCGCAATTTCGTGCAGCTCGACCCGGCCAAGGCGGTCGCGCACATCCTGGCCCTGCCCGCCGTCCCCGCCGCCGCCCGCGCACCCCTGGCCTATCGCCGGAGCTTCTGATGCGCCGCCGCGACCTGATGCTGCTGGCGGCGGGCACGCACCCCGACCCGCACACCGTGCTCGGCGCGCACCCGGCCCCCGACGGCACCGCGGTGCGCGTGCTGCGCCCGCACGCGGGCACGGTGACCGTCCTCGTCGGCGACACCGAGCATCCGCTGAAGTCGCTGGGGCACGGCGTCTTCGCCGCGGTGCTGCCCTACCCCCAGATCGACGACTACCGCGTGCGCGCGCAGTACCCGGGCGGCCCGACGGTGCTCTCCGCCGACGGCTACCGATTCCTGCCCACCGTCGGCGAATTCGACCTGCACCTGATCGGCGAGGGCCGCCACACCCGGCTCTGGGAGGTGCTCGGCGCGCATCCGCGCCGCTACACCACCCTGGACGGCGAGGTGACCGGCACGTCGTTCGCGGTGTGGGCGCCGAATGCGCGCGGCGTCACCGTCTTCGGCGATTTCGACCACTGGGGCGGCACCTCGGCACCGATGCGCGCGCTCGGCAGCTCCGGCGTGTGGGAGGTGTTCGTGCCGGGTGTCGAGCCGGGCACGCGCTACAAGTACCGGGTGCACGGCGCCGACGGTCGCGTCGTCGACCACGCCGACCCGCTCGCCTTCGCCACCGAGGTACCGCCCGCCACCGCCTCGGTCGTCACCCGCGCCGCTCACGTCTGGTCCGACAGCGCCTGGCTGGACCGCCGCGCCCGCACCGACGCCACCCACTCCCCGCTCAGCGTCTACGAGGTGCACCTGGGTTCCTGGCGCCCCGGCCTGACCTACCGTGAACTGGCCGTACAGCTCGCGGACCATGTGCGGGCCACGGGCTTCACCCACGTCGAACTGCTGCCCGTCGCCGAACATCCCTTCGGCGGTTCCTGGGGCTACCAGGTCACCTCCTATTACGCCCCCACCTCCCGCTTCGGCACCCCCGACGACTTCCGCTGGTTCGTCGACCACCTGCACAACGCGGGTATCGGCGTGCTGCTCGACTGGGTCCCCGCGCACTTCCCGCGCGACGAATGGGCGCTGGCCCGCTTCGACGGCACCCCGCTCTACGAGCACCCCGACCCGCGCCGCGGTGAGCAACTCGACTGGGGCACCTACGTTTTCGACTTCGGCCGCAACGAGGTCCGCAACTTCCTGGTCGCCAATGCCGCGTACTGGATCGAGGAATTCCACATCGACGGCCTGCGCGTGGACGCCGTGGCCTCCATGCTCTACCTGGACTATTCGCGTCCCGAGGGCGGCTGGGAGCCCAATATCCACGGCGGCAGGGAGAACCTGGAGGCCGTCGAGTTCCTGCAGGAACTCAACGACACCGTGCACCGCGCCCACCCCGGCGTGATCACCGTCGCCGAGGAGTCCACCACCTGGCCCGGCGTCACCCGCGGCACCGATGTCGGCGGCCTGGGTTTCACCATGAAATGGAACATGGGCTGGATGCACGACACCCTCGGCTACCTGGCCCGCGACCCGATCCACCGCTCCTGGCACCACAACGAGATGACCTTCTCCCTGGTCTACGCCTGGAGCGAGAACTACCTGCTGCCGATCAGCCACGACGAGGTCGTGCACGGCAAGGGCACCCTGTGGACGCGCATGCCCGGTGACGACTTCGCCAAGGCGAGCGGCGTGCGCGCCCTGCTGGCCTACATGTGGGCCCACCCCGGCAAGCAACTGCTGTTCATGGGCCAGGAGTTCGGCCAGTTCCGCGAATGGGACAACGACCGCGGCCTGGACTGGTACGAACTGGAAAACCCTCTGCACCAAGGTATTTCGACCATGGTCGGCGATCTCAACCGCACCTACGTCGCCCATCCGGCGCTGTGGAGCCAGGACACCACGCCGGGCGGGCACTCCTGGATCGAGGCCGACGACAGCGCGGCCTCCGTCTTCGCCTTCCTGCGCTGGGGTTCCGACGGCAGTGCGGTGGCCTGCGTCTTCAACTTCTCCGGCGCCATCCGCGAGAACTACCGGATCGGCCTGCCGCACACCGGTTCCTGGCGCGAGGTCCTCAATACCGACGCCCAGGAATACGGCGGCTCGGGCCTGGGCAATCTCGGCGGGGTCGTCGCCGAGGACACGCCCTGGCACGGCCGCCCCGCCTCGGCGACGGTCACCCTGGCCCCGAACAGCGCCGTCTGGCTGGCCGCCCAGCGCTGAGACTCACGCCTTGTGCGCCACGTAGTAGGTATTGAGCGGATCACCGTCGACATAGGCGGTCCGCACCTCGGTGAACCCGGCGTCGGCCAGCATCGACAGCGCCAGCTCCTCGCCCCACACCGTGCCGAGTCCGTCGCCGCCCTGTCCCAGAGACACCGACATGCAGTGCATCGTGGACACCGTGTACAGGAACGGGCCGAGCGGCAGGTCCAGGTTCTTCTCCAGCCTGCTCGACGCGTGGATGTCGACCATCAGCAACACCCCGCCCGGCCGCAGGGCCCGCGCCATATTGGCCAGCACTCGTGCCGGATGCGCCTGATCGTGGACGGCGTCGAAAATCGTGATCAGATCACAGGATTCGGGCGCGTCCCACGCCGCGACGTCCTGCTCCACGAACCGCGCGTTGGTCAGTCCCAGCTCCGCCGCCTCGGCCCGGCCCACCGCCACCGCGTCGGCGGAGAAGTCGTAACCGGTGAACCTGGCGGCCGGATACGCCCGGGCCATCAGATTCACCGCATGTCCACTGCCACAGGCGATATCGGCGACATCGATCCCCGCGCACAGCCGATCCGGCAGACCGGGCGCCATCGGCAGGATGACCTCGAGCAGCGCGGCGTCGAATACCTCGGCGCTCTCCTCGGCCATCAGCGCGTGGAAGCGCCCGTAGTCCTCGTAGGACAGCCCACCGCCGGTCCGGAACTTCTCGGCGATCTTGGGCTCGACCTCACCGAGCTGGCCGATGAACTGCATCACCCTGGCCAGATTGTCCGGGCCCGCCGCTCTGGTCAGCGAGGCGGCGTGCGCGGGCGGCAGCGTGTAGGCGGCCGCGGCCGGCTCGTAGGTGACGATGCCCGCGGTGGTGATCGCGCCGAGCCATTCGCGCACGTACCGCTCGTCCAGTCCCGCGGCGGCGGCGAGCTGCTCGCTGGTCGCGCCGGGCAGCCCGGCCATGGTGTCGAACAGCCCCACCTGGTGACCCATGCTGATCATCAGGGCGGTACTGGCGTGGTCGAGCACCTCGACCATCCGTCCGGCGAAGGCTTCCACGGCGGCCGGATCGACGGCGGCCGATTGATCGAGTGCGGTCATGGTCGTACTCCTCGGTTCGACGCGGCCCGGTGCCACGCGTTCACCCAGGACATACGGCGGGCCCGCCCCGGCAGTTCAGCCGAGACGGGAGTGGGGTCAGTACAGTGCCGCGGCCAGCTTGCGCCGGGCCGCGGTCACGAAGGGCTCGGCCTGGTCGAACAGCTCGAACAGCTCGAGCAGGCGGGTGCGGGCCCTGGTGCGGTCGTCGCCCGCGGTGCGCTTGACGATCGCGATGATCCGGTCGAAGGCCGCCTCGGGACGCTGCTCGAGCAGTTCCACGTCGGCGGCGTCGAGCGCGGCGTCGAGGTTCGACGGGTCGGCGTCGGCGGTGGCGACCACCGCCGGGTCGACCTGCTGGGCCCTGGTCAGGAAGCGCAGCTGACGCAGCGCCGCCTTGGCCTCCTCGTTGCCCGGCTCCTCGGCGATGATGGCCTCGTAGGCCGCTTCGGCACCGGCGATGTCGCCCTCGGCCAGCTTGTCCTCGGCGGTGACGAAGCGCGGGTCCTCGACCTCGGGCTCCGGCGCGGTGCCGTCGCCTTCGAGCTTGCCCGCGGTCGCGTCGAGGACCGCGTCGAGCCACTGGCGCACCTGCGCCTCCGGCTGGGCTCCCTCGAAGTCGGCCAGCGGCTGCCCGCCCGCCACCGCGATCACCGTCGGGATGCCCTGCACACGCAGCGCCTGGACGATGTTCATATTGGGTTCGGCTTCGACAGCGGCCAGATCCCAGGCGCCGCGGTCCTCGGCGGCGAACCGCTCCAGCGTGCGAACCAGCTCGACGCTGCCCGGGCTGCGCTGCGAGAACAGCGCGATCACCACGGGCACCTGCATCGAGCGGCGGATCACCTTGGCCTCGAAATCCGCCTCGGTGACGGCGTGGTTCCCCGGGGCGGCGGCCGCCCCGCCGGACGCGGCGGGCGGCTGCTTCAGCGCGGACAGATCCACCGCGCCGGACATAGCGGCGGCGACGGCGGGCGAAGGACGACGGGCAGCGGGTCGAGTCACGGTTTCCAGTTTGTCACGAAGCGCTCGGCGAGGTCTTGCTCGCCTCCGCGCTCAGCTCACCGAGCTGGCCGGTACGCACCGCCCACACCTCGAAGAGCACGGTGAACAGCGGCGGAATGCTCGACGCCAGCGCCAGCAGCGTGGTGGTGATCGACCACTTCAGCTCGCGCGCGGTCAGCAGCGCGGTGATCACGAACAGCACGAAGATCGCGCCGTGCACCGGCCCGAAGATCTTCACACCGATCTCGTTGCCCTCGGCGGGCAGGTACTTGAACGCCATACCGGTCAGCAGACCGATCCAGGACAGCGCCTCGAGCACCGCGAAGAACCGGAAACGACTGGCAGTGGACCGCAGATCGAAGAAACCCATGACCCCCATTGTGCCGGACCCACTACGACACCACGTAGTTGGACCGGTCACACAAAAGGCCCCGGCACCGACCAGCGGTACCGGGGCCTTCCGGACGAAAAATCAGGCAGGCACGCGGATGATCAGGGCGTCACCCTGACCACCACCACCACACAGTGCCGCGGCGCCCACGCCACCACCGCGACGCTTCAGCTCCAGGGCCAGGTGCAGCAGGATGCGCGCGCCCGACATGCCCAGCGGGTGACCGATGGAGATGGCGCCACCGTTGACGTTCACCTTCTCCGGGTCGTAGCCCAGCTTCTTGGTCGAGGACACACCGACGGCGGCGAACGCCTCGTTGATCTCGATCAGATCCAGCTCCGCCGGGGTGATGCCCTCCTTGGCGCAGGCGGCGAGGATGGCGTTGGCCGGCTGATCCTGCAGGGTCGAGTCCGGCCCGGCGACCTGACCGGCTGCCCCGATCTCGGCGATCCACTCCAGCCCGAGCTCGGTGGCCTTGGCCTTGCTCATCACGACCACCGCGGCCGCGCCGTCGGAGATCTGCGAGGCGGTGCCCGCGGTGACGGTGCCGTCCTTGCGGAAGGCCGGGCGCAGCTTGCCCAGCGACTCGACGGTGGTGTCGGCGCGGATGCCCTCGTCCTCGGTCACGTAGACCGGGTCGCCCTTGCGCTGCGGCACGGCCACCGGCACGACCTCGTCGGCGAACAGCCCGTTCTTCCACGCGGCGGCGGCGCGCTGGTGCGAGGCCGCGGCCAGCGCGTCCTGCTCCTCGCGGCTCACCTTGTCCAGGTCGTTGCGGTCCTCGGTCAGCAGGCCCATGGCCTGATCGGTGATCACGTCGTGCAGGCCGTCGTAGGCCATGTGGTCGACCAGCGTGGTGTTGCCGTACTTGAAGCCCTCGCGGCTCTTGGGCAGCAGATGCGGGGTCTGGCTCATCGACTCCATGCCACCGGCCACGATGATCTCGTGCTCACCGGCGCGGATCAGCTGGTCGGCCAGCGCGATGGCGTTGATGCCCGAGAGGCAGACCTTGTTGATCAGCAGCGAGGGCACGTCCATCGGAATGCCACCGGCGATGGCGGCCTGTCGCGCGGGCAGCTGCCCGGCGCCCGCCTGCAGCACCTGCCCGAGGATGACGTAGTCGACCTGTTCAGGGGCGACGCCACCCTTCTCCAGCGCCGCCTTGATGGCCACACCCGCCAGATCCGAGGCCTTGAAATCCTTCAGACCGCCCAGCAGCCGACCGACCGGGGTACGCGCACCGGACACGATGACAGAAGTCGTCACGAAAGCCTCGCATTCATAGAGTCGAACCTCGCCCTGATGCACATCCGCGAAACCGGCACGCGTCAAGGGTTGCACTCAACGGTAACTTGTCCGCGCCGAGCACCGGCGCGCAGGTTGGCGCTAACTTCGTGGGGTGACCAACGAGAACTTCATCCCCGCCGACTACGTCATCGCCGTCGACCACGTGGGCATCGCCGTGCCCGACCTCGACGCCGCCGTCGCCTGGTACACCGACAATCTGGGCATGGTCGAGACCCATCGCGAGGTGAACGAGGCCCAGGGCGTCGTCGAGGCGATGCTCTCGTGCCCCGCCGCCGCCGACCGCGCGACCGCCCTGCAATTGCTGGCCCCCCTGACCCCCGAGTCGACCATCGCCAAGTTCATCGAACGCAGCGGACCGGGCCTGCAGCAGCTGGCCTACCGGGTCACCGACATCGAGGCCGTTTCGGGCTTCCTGCGCGAGCGCGGACTCCGTTTGCTGTACGACGCCCCCCGTCACGGAACCGCTGATTCCCGCATCAATTTCATCCATCCCAAGGATGCTGGCGGTGTGCTGGTCGAGCTCGTGGAGCCCAACCCGAATGTTACGCACTAGTACGGGAACCCGGCCGGTAAATCTCGGCGCGATCACAATCCCGGTCGAGTCTCCACACCGTCGCTCGAGGCTGTATTTTGTGTGCCATGTCGTCACCTGAGTCCGATCGCAATCGCTTCGTTGCGCTGCCCTTCACTGTTGTGCGCAAGGGTTATGCGCAAGACGAGGTGCGCAACTACTTCGACCGCTTCGACGCGGAGCTTCGCGTCACCGCCACCGACCGGGACGCTGCCGCCGCGCAGGCCCGGAATCTCGCCAGCCAGCTGGAAGACGCGCGGGACGAGATCGACGAGCTCCGCAAGGAGGTCGACCGGCTGTCCGTGCCGCCGACCACCGCCGAAGGCATGTCCGACCGTATCTCGCGCATGCTGCGCCTGGCCTCGGACGAAGCGTCCGAGGTGCGCGCCCTGGCCCAGGCCGAGGCCGCCGAGATGGTGTCGATCGCCGAGCAGCAGGCCACCGAGATGCGTGGCAAGTACGAGTCGCTGCTCGCGGAGACCAAGGAGAAGCGCGAGGCGCTCGAGATCGAATACGAGCAGACCCTCGCCAACGCGCGCACCGATTCCGCCAAGATCATCGAGGCCGCCCAGGCCGATGTCGAGCGTCTGGGCAAGGAGGCCGAGGCCAAGCGCAAGGCCACCCAGCAGGACTTCGAAGCCACCATGAACGATCGGCGCACCAAGCTGACCCGTGCCATGGAGGAGCTCGAGGCCACCAGCCGCGCCGAGGCCGCCCAGCGGATCAAGGACGCGACCGACGAGGCCAACCGTCTCATCAGCTCCGCCACCCAGACCTCCGAGCGCAAGATCGCGCACGCGAAGGAACTGGCCGAGGAGATGCGCGTGCTGCGCGGCCGGGTCCTGGCCCAGCTGCTCGGTATCCGCGGTCAGCTCGACTCGGTGCCCGCCATGCTCGCGGCGGTCAACCGGGAGAGCGAGCTGCTCGACGGCGCCCCCGAGCGCAAGTCGATCGGCAACAACGGCAACAACAAGTCGGTCTCCGGCCGTCAGGCCAAGGCCATCCCCGAGGTCGCCGACGCCGACGAGGACATCGTCGACGAGGACCGCGAGAGCGCCGACGTCAGCAACTGACGCGGGAACTGCGACGACATATCGTCCAACACCGAAGGCCGCCTCGAATCATCGAGGCGGCCTTCGGTTTACGTGTGTCCGGTTCAGGACCAGCGCCGGGTGATGCCGCGCGTGCGGCGCCCGTTCCAGCAGCCCTGATGCCAGTGCCTGCGGTCGTCCTCGCCGCCGTCGGCCGCCCAGGCGACGATATGGGCCACCCCGGGCGCGATCTCGTGATCACACCCCGGGCAGCGGTAGGTCTTCACCGCGCGCGCACCGGGAACCGTTCGCACGATGTAGGTTTCGTCGCCCGGCCCGTCTTCGGTGCGGCCGTACACGTCACCGATCGGCGCCGGAGCGCTGCGGCGATCGTTGCGGGGCTTACGTCGGGGCATGGTGGCGGATGATCCCTCAGAACAGCCGGAAGACGTTGCTCTCCGTGCCACGCAGCTCGTCGTAATCGAGCGTCAGGCAACGGATTCCGCGGTCCTCGGCGAGCGTGCGCGCCTGCGGCTTGATCTGCTGGGCGGCGAACACCCCGGCCACCGGCGCCAGCAGCGGGTCGCGGTTGAGCAGCTCGAGGTAGCGGGTGAGCTGTTCGACGCCGTCGATCTCACCGCGGCGCTTGATCTCCACCGCCACCGTGGCGCCGTCGGCGTCGCGGCACAGCAGGTCCACCGGGCCGATCGCGGTCATGTACTCGCGCCGGACCAGGGTGTACCCCTCCCCCAGCTTCGTCACGTGTTCGGCCAGCAGCTCCTGCAGATGGGCCTCCACGCCGTCCTTCACCAGGCCCGGATCGACGCCGAGTTCGTGGGAGGAGTCGTGCTCGATGTCCTCGATGGTGATCCGCAGTTCCTCGCCGGCCTTGTTGGTCACCACCCACAGCGCCTTGATGTTCACCGGCAGCGCCGTTTTGCCCTCTCGCAGCGCCGTCACGCCGTCGGGAAGCTCCGCGGGTACCAGCGAGGCGATATCGCGCTCCTCGAGCCAGCACGGCGGACTCATCCAGTTCAGCGGCTTGTAGGAACCGCCGTCGGAGTGGACCAGCACCGACCCGTCGGCCTTGATCAGCAGCAGCCTGCGGGCCATCGGAAGGTGAGCGGTCAGTCGGCCGACATAGTCGACCTGGCAACGAGCAATGACGAGGCGCACCCCAGCACACTACCGCCTGCCCCCGACGTCACCGAAAGCCCGGCCGGGTCCTCACGAAACCGGCGCGAAGCAGTAGGTACTGCCCGCATGCCGGTCGATCTTGGCATCGCTTCGCGAGCACGTCGGAGCATAGGTGTACCCACCGATCCCACCCGAGTAGCAGTTGCCGACGACCAGATTGGGCGCCGCGCACGAGTGCGCGACGGTGTACTCACCGTCGACCTGCCCGTCGGTGATCACCAGCTTGTCCGGATTCGAGCACTCGACTTCGACGTCACGGCCGCTCACGATCTCACTGGCCACGATCCGCATGGTCGCCGCCGGACCTGATCCGCCTCCCCGCGACTTCTGCCGGACGAAAGGCCCGGAAGACTTTGGTCAGCGGGACGGCGGCAAGGAGATGGTTGCGGGCTGGGCGTACCCGGTGAGTTACCCATGTGCCCACGAAATCAGCTGCACAGGAACGCAAAAAGGCCCTCCAACCGAAGTTGGAGGGCCTTTCGCAATGATGTTCCGGCGGTGTCCTACTCTCCCACACCCTGTCGAGTGCAGTACCATCGGCGCAGGTGGCCTTAGCTTCCGGGTTCG
>NZ_JBSGDP010000035.1:0-61173 GCF_053602435.1 Nocardia sp. NPDC004415 | reverse complement strand
TCTTCGGCGGCACCCGCCATATCTTGGTTGTCCTCGCACTGTGGGGGGGCGGCCCGCGGGTGCAGGCGCAGCGACCGAGGACCTAGCTCGCGGAGGTGCGCGCCTCGGCGGCGATCGCGTCGTCGAGGGTGTCGTAGACGGCGAGCAGCTTGTCCAGCCCGGTCAGCTCGATCGGCCGGGCGACTTCGCGCGAGGCCACCACGCGCAGCTGCTGGGGCGCGCCCTTGGACACGATCAGCAGGGCGCTGAGCCCGGCCGAGCCGAGGAAACCGACCTGGGTCATGTCGACCACGAGCGTCTTGCCGCCCTCACGGGCCTTCTCCAGTGCGGCCTGCAGCTGGGGCGCCGAGGCCATGTCCACTTCACCGCGCACGGTGAGGATCTCGAATCCGTCCTGTGCGCGTACCTGGACGTCGAGGTCACTGAACCTGTCTTCAACGGTCACCGGAGGTCTCCCTGATCAGCTTCGCCGGTTCGGCGGGACTCTGCGAGCGATTCTCGCCTAGGGAACCTACCCTATCCGGTTGGCCCGCAATCCCGGCCGTGACCGGCACGGTACCCTCGGCCTGCGGAGGGAGCGAGCGGCCCGTCGGGACCGGCCCCTGCGTGGAAAACGGTGGTGCGGGTACCGCCGGAACGTGAGAGTGGTTCGGGTTCCGCCCCGGACCAGGTCGATGGGAAGGGAGGCTGCGATGGCGACGGCCACGTGTCGACCGGAGAGCACCCCGGAATCGTTCCAGGTGGATTTTCCCGCCGAGGCCGCGCGACTCGCGCAGGTGCGGCACGCGCTGCAGCAGTGGCTGGCGCAGGCGCCGATCAGCCCCGTGCTGGCCTACGACGTCGTGCTGGCGGCGGGGGAGGCCTGCACCAACGCGATCGAGCACGGCCACCACGGCGACGGCGAGACCGTGCGGCTGTCCGCCGTGCTGACCGGGTCGCACGTGCGCGTGGTGGTGGCCGACCGGGGCCGGTGGATGACACCGAACCCGGCCGCCGATTCCTCGCGCGGCCGGGGCCTGGCCATGATGCGTGCCCTGAGCAGTGAGTTCGTGGTGCAGCCGTCGGCCACCGGCACCGTGGTGGACATGCTGATCCCCCGGGAGGGGAATCAGGCCACCCGCTGATCGCCGGTCTCGGCGGCGCCGTCCTGCAGGCGGCGCAGCACCCGGGTGAGCTTGCGCGAGATGCTCATCTGCGAGACGCCCAGACGCTCGGCGATGTCGGACTGGGTGAGCGAGTCGTAGTACCGCCACACCAGCAGCTGGCGGTCGTCCTCGGACAGGGTCTTGAGCAGCGGGGCGACGCTGAGCGAGCGTTCGGCCAGCTCGAAGGACGGGTCCACCGCGCCGAAGGTGTCGGCGATGCTCATGCCCTGGCCGCTCTCGGAGTCCTGCACGCGCACGTCGAGGCTGCGGGTGTGGTGGGCCTCGGCGGCGGCCATCGCGCGCGTGATGTCGGTGACGTCCACACCCAGCTCGTCGGCCAGCTCGTAGGCGGTGGGGGAGCGGTCGAGTTCGCGGGTGAGTTTCTCGGTGGTCGGCCGGATCTGGGCGTGCAGCTCCTTGTCGCGGCGCGGCACGTGCAGCGCCCAGGTGCGGTCACGGAAGTGCCTGCGCACCTCACCCATCACCGTCGGCACCGCGTAGCCGAGGAACGGCGAGCCCTGCGTGACGTCGTAGCGATCGATCGCCACCACCAGGCCGACGCGCGCGGTCTGCAGCAGATCCTCGAATGTCTCGCCGCGGCCGGTGAACCGGCGGGCGATGTTCTCGGCCAGGGGCAGGCAGGTCTCGATGATCCGGTCCCGCAGTTCGGCGTGCTCGGCCGAGCCGGGGTCGGTCGCCGACCACTGCACGAACAGCGGTTCCGGGCGGTCGTAGGTCACGGTGGGGTTCATCTGATCAGCTCCTGGCCTTCGACTGGTCTGTCGGGTGACTGCAGGATTGCCCTTTGCGCGCCGATCAAACGCACGGATTCGACGAACAGTGCCCGCCGCGGCGACTCCGGAAGCGAAATGTGCTCGAACTCATCGGATGTCGCCGGCGACGGGCACGCCGGTTCGCGGGTCTCAGATCCCGGCCAGTCCCGAGGCCAGATCGGGGATGCCGAGGGCGTGGGTGACCTGGTCACGCACGTCGGGGCAGTGCTCGGCGGCCGCCGCGTCGACGACCTGGCGATGCCGGGCGACCGAGATGTTGACCGCCCCGTTGCGCAGCGCCCAGTTATGCACCACCCCGTTGTATGTCGCCTTGGCCACCGTGGTGTTCTGCTGGTCCCAGTCGCCCACATCGGCACGCAGCATGTCGCACAGCTCCGTCGCCGCGGCCGCGCCGATCATCGGCTCCTCGGCGGGTCCCGGATCCTGGCCCGGCCCTTGCGGTTCGGTGCTGGTCGCGCACGAGAGCAGGCCCACCGCCGCGAGGGCGGCGAGTGTCACGAGACGGGCGGCGGTGGAGCGGGAACGGCGCTGGCGTGTCATGGATTTCCTCCGATCGACACTGGACGACTGGTCTGCTGGGCGTATTCCCGGGATGCGGGGGAGCAATCAGCGCGCCCCGGCGCCCGGTACCGTTGCCGGACGGTTCGGAGACCCGTCGGTCGGGTATCCGGGCAGCGGTAGCGTCGAGAACACGAGGGGAAAATCCACCATGGCGAATCCGTCCGACAGATCCATGGCGGCCCGGCAGATCCGCAACACCGCACTCGGGTTGACGGTGCGGGCCGAGATCAGCCAGCTGCTGATGTTGCGCACGGTCGCGGAGGCGGCCGCCATGGTCGCCGGGTTCGTGATGGACGAGGTCACCGATCTGCGGGTGGCGCTGGACGAGATCGCCACCCGCCTGATGGTGCACGCGGTCCCCGAGACCGAGATCCGCTGCGAGTTCACCGCCGACACCGCGGGCATGCGCGTGCGCGTCGAGGGGATGTCCACCGTGCCCGACCCGATCGACCAGTCCGACATCGGCTGGCAGGTCCTGGTGGCGAGCACCGACCACATCGAAATCGGCTGCGGCGAGTTCGACCCCGAATTCGAGGGCTACCCCATCACCGTCTTCTTCACCCGCGCCCGCCTCCCGACGAAACCTCCCCGCGCCTGAGCCGCACCCGGCCGGGCAGTCGATGTCCTCGGTGGGCAGCGTGCCCCGCACGAGACAGTCCCCGATCCGACTCCGGTACCTCCGGCACACGACCTCGGGAACAGGCGCGAAGATGAGCGCATGCGTCACACCTCTCGAACCGCCGTCTCCCCGGAAGGCCCGCGCCCGTGCTGCGTCTCGTGATCGCGGCAGCGATCCTCGCCCTGCTCCACCTGCTGTTGCACCGCAGACTCGTGCGCGCCCCCGGGCTGACCGGCCGCTGGGCCCAGGCGGCCACCGGCACGCTCGTGGCCGGGTGGGTGCTCGCCGTCGCCGGAACCCTTGTCGGCGCGGAGATCTCGCCACATCCCTGGCGCCCGCTGGGCTTCCTCGGATTGACCTGGCTCGCAGCGGTGTTCTACCTGCTCCTCGGTCTCGCTGTTCTCGGCATCGCGCTCCTGGCCCTCCGTCTGCTCGCCCGATTCCGGGGCGCGCCGAGCGACCACGCCCGCCGCCGGTTCCTCCGCGCGGCCACGGCCGTGGTGGTGGCCGGGTCGGTCGGCCTCACCGCCTACGGGATCGTCGAGGCCGCGTCGCCGCGCGTCGTGCACGAGACAGTCGCCCTGCCCCGCCTGCCCGAACAGTTCCGTGGCCTGCGGGTCGCGGTGGTCAGCGACCTGCACGTGGGCCCCGCTCGCGGCGCCGGGTTCACCCGCCGGATCGTCGACCTGGTCAACCGTGAACAGCCCGACCTGATCGCCGTCGTCGGCGACCTCGCCGACGGCACCGTCTCCCGCGTCGGCGACGACCTGGCACCCCTGGCCGACCTGCGCGCACCGCTGGGCGTCTACGCCGTCTCCGGCAACCACGAACAGATCTCCGACGATGTCGGCGACTGGATGCGGCACTGGACATCGCTCGGCCTCACCGTGGTCAACAACGCCCGCGTCGAGGTCGAACGGCAGGGCGCGGTCATCGACCTGGCAGGCGTCTACGACTACAGCAACAAGGCGCCCTACCGCCCCGACCTCGACGCGGCACTCGCCGGGCGCGCACCGGACCGCTTCGTCCTGCTGCTGGCCCATCAGCCCAACCACATCGCCACCGCCGCCGCGGCAGGCGTCGACCTGCAGGTGTCCGGCCACACCCACGGCGGCCAGCTGTGGCCGCTGCGCACCCTCGTCGAATGGGTCCACGACACCGAGGTCACCGGCCTGGACACCGTCGGCGACACCACCCTGTTCACCACCTACGGCGCCGGTGCGTGGGGCCCGCCGGTCCGGGTGGGCGCGCCACCGGAGGTCCCGATCCTGACCTTGGTTCCCGCCCCGGCCACACCCTGAGCGGGCCCCGACGGCGTGTCGCCCTGATTACCGCCGCCGGCAGCGGTTATGTCCCTGGTGTCGGGCCCTCGCGGCACACGATCGACAACAGGGACGAGAACCAGCATGTATGTGCGAAAAGCAGTGGTGACGACGGGAATGATCCTGGCCGTGCTCGGGGCCTCCACGGGCTGTGGCGAGGTCGAGAAGGCGGTCAACAAAGGCGGCGACACCCCGTGCAGTGAATACACCGCCCAGGACGGCGACAAGAAGAACACGACGGTCACGAAGTTCCTCGAGGAGAAGCGCGACGACAACGCGGCTCCCGACCAGAACACCGTCGACCTGGCCGTCGCCGCGATCGACCTGATGTGCGGCGCCCAGGCCAACCCGGACACCCCCATCCGGGAAGCCGACCTGAGCGGCGTACTGGTCCCCAAGTAGGCGGGCCCCACTCATCGGGATCTCTCTACGATCGACCGGTGACCGATCACTCTGCTGATACCCAGTTCGACCTCACCCGGTTACGGACCTTCCTGGCGGTCTACCGGGCGGGTTCGATCACCGCGGGCGCGCGCCGCGTCGGGTACTCCCAACCGGCGGTCACCCAGCAATTGCAGGCACTCGAGCGGCACCTGGGCAGGCCGCTGTTCGAGCGCCTGCCCCGCGGTGTCGCTCCCACCGCCGCGGCCCACGACCTGGCCGCGCGGGTATCCGGCGCCCTCGACACCCTGACGGCCGTGTTCACCGCCGAGCACCCGGACGCCCCACCCGTCCCGGAACCACCGGTCCTGCTGGGCGGCCCCGCGGACTTCCTCGCGATCGTCGGCATGCCCGCCCTGGCGCCTCTGATCGCCGAAGGTATCCGGCTGCACGTGCGCACCGGCCTGACCGACGACCTGCTGGCCGACCTGCGCGCGGGCACCCTAGACCTGGTCGTCGCGACCCAGCGCCCCCGCGGCCGGACCCTCATCGCCGACGCCCTCTGCGACGAGACCTTCGCCCTGGTCGCGGCGCCCCAGCTCACGGCGCGCATCGACCCCGACCAGCTCGCCCGCCACGACCCCACCGCGCTCACGGGCCTGCCGCTGCTCAGCTACGCCGCCGACCTGCCGATCCTGCGCCGCTACTGGCGCCACGTCTTCGGCACCCGCCTCGATGCCGAAGCCGCCCTCGTCGTCGACGATCTGCGCGCGGTCCTCACCGCGGTGTGCGCGGGCGCGGGCATCAGTGTCCTGCCCCGCTACCTGTACGGAGCCGAACACGCGGCGGGCCGCGTCGTCGAACTGCTGGAGCCGGCGGATCCGCCGATCAACACCGCCTTCCTGGCCCGCCGCCACGGTGCCGCCACCCGGCGAAATGTCGACCGGGTGGCCCGGCACCTGCTCGCCGAGACCCGGCGCCGGTGATCCGGACCCATCGAAATTCTGATAGCAGACATTGGAAATGCTATTGGTGAACGCCGACACGGCAGGTCTAGGTTCGACATCGAAAGCCAACCCGAAAGGCGGACCATGTCCAAGATCCTGTTCGTGATGACCGGCGTCGACTACTGGACCCTGGCGGACGGAACCCGCCATCCCACCGGATACTGGGCCGAGGAATTCGTCGTCCCCTTCGAAATCTTCGGGCAGCACGGTCACGACATCGTCGTCGCCACTCCCGGCGGCGTCGTCCCCACCGTGGACGGCTCCAGCCTGGCGCCCGAGGCCAACGGCGGCCAGGAAACCGCCGACCGCCGAGCCGAAATCATCTCCACGAGCAAGGAATTGAACAACCCCATCAAATTGGAAGACGCCCAGCTCGCCGACTACGACGCCGTCTTCTACCCCGGCGGCCACGGCCCGATGCAAGACCTCGCGACCGACCCCACCTCCGGCGCACTCCTCATGGCGGCACTGGACGAGGGCACACCCCTCGGCGTCGTCTGCCACGCCCCCGCCGCCCTCCTGGCCGCGACCCGCCCCGACGGCGCCAACGCCTTCACCGGCTACCGCCTCACCGGATTCACCAACGCGGAAGAAACCCAGGCCGGCTTCGCCGACCGAGCCCCCTGGCTCCTCCAGGACCGCCTCATCGCCGCCGGCGCCGACTTCACCGAAGCCGCCCCCTGGACCCCACACGTGGTCACCGACCGCACCCTCGTCACCGGCCAGAACCCCGCCTCATCCGCAGGCGTCGCCGAAGAACTCCTCACCCTGCTGCCCTGACCACCGCCTATCTCACCTCCCCGACGACGGCGCCGCCCATCCAGGAGTTCTGGTGAGCGACGGCCCCAGATCTCCAGCAGGTCTTCCCGACGGCTTGCGCGAGGGATACCAGTTCGCCCACCTCCCCGGCCCCACCGAGGTCGCGTAGCGGAGCTGCCCGAGCGGGTGGCGGGGGACTCCGGCACAGTGTTGCCATGGGTTCCTCGGTCGCTGATTCGCTCACTGTCGCCACGTTCAACGTGAACGGAATCCGCGCGGCACGTCGTCGTGGATTCGACCAGTGGTTGCGTGCGCGGTCGGTCGATGTGGTCGCGTTGCAGGAGTTGCGTTGTCCCGCATCCGAAGTGGGCACCTTCCCGGGCTATTCGGCGGCGGTGGACGTGGGTTCCGTGGCGGGTCGAAACGGTGTGGCAGTCCTGACGAGGGTTCCCGCCGCTGCCGTGCGGACGTGGGTGACCCACCCACCCAGGGCCCGCGGACTCGGTGAGTTCGCCGCACAGGGACGCTATATCGAGGTCGACCTGGCCGACCGGCCGGCGACGGTGGCCTGCCTCTATCTCCCCAAGGGCGGTCTGCCCGCGCATCTGCAGCGCCCGGGATCGATGCGCGAACAGCCCGACGGTGGGGTCAAATACGAACGGAAGCAGAGGTTTCTCGCGGCCTTCGCCCGCGAAGTGCACCGGAACCGGCTCGCGGCGCTGAGCGCGGGACGCGAGTTCGTCCTCACCGGAGATCTGAACATCGCGCACACCCGCCACGATGTGACCAACTGGCGTGCCGCCCGCACAATGGACGGCTTCCTGCCTGCCGACCGCGAGTGGTTCAGTTCGGTTCTCGGCACACGCCGGCTCGTCGACGTGGTGCGACAGGTGCACGGCGATCACCCGGGTCCACTCACCTGGTGGAGTTGGGCGGGCCAATCGTTCGCCAAGGACGTGGGCTGGCGAGTGGACCACCAACTCGCGACCCCCGGTCTCGCCCGCCTCGCCACATCTGTCGCCGTCGACAAGGAACCCTCACCCGCCGAGCGGCTCTCCGACCACGCCCCACTCGTGGTGACCTACTCGGCAATGCCTGACCGATAAGTGCTGGTGCGCTCGGCGGGTCGCATCGAACATGGGAACCCGGACGACCTGCGGTGAACGACCACCCGTGGTGGCAACGAGTTCTTCGCTATTCCGCCGGGGACGCGATGGTTGCTCTCCACGCCGCCAGTAGCTGCAACCGCTCGGCGGTCGGGGAGGCGGGCTCGGCAACGTAGGCGGACAGGGTGATCGACGGCGCGGAGTCGAGGGTGAGCTGCTCGAACCCGAGGACGAGTTCACCGACCTCGCGGTGCTGGAGGAATTTGGTGCCCATCCGGTGTCTGCCGACGTCGTGGGCGGCCCAGCGGGCACGGAAGTCCTCGCTGCGGGTCGAGAGTTCGCCGATGAGCTCGGTGAGGCGCTTGTCGTGCGGGGCGACCCCGGCCTGTGCGCGCAGAACTCTGACGCAGACGGCCGCGGCGTCGTCGAGATCGGCGTAGAACTCGGCCGCGGCGGGATCGAGGAACACGAAGGACGCGAGGTTGGGAGCAGCCGCGGCCGATCGCCTGGTGGGGCTGTCGTAGACGAGGTCGAAAAGCGCGCGGCCCAACGGGTTCGCGCCGAGTACGTCCAGGCGCGCGTCGTGGGCGATGACCGGCGTGGCGCTCATCGCGTCGATGAGTAGCTGTACCTGCTGGGGCAACCCCCGTGGCGTGTGGGTCCGACGACGGGCTCGCGAAGGCCGCTGTGCGGTGCGGGCGAGGTCGTAGAGGTAGGCGGCCTCGTCGTCGTCGAGCTGCAGGGCGCGCGCGATGGCGTCGAGGATCTCGTCCGAGACTCCGCCCAGGTCACCCTTCTCGATGCGGGTGTAGTAGTCGACGGAAACCCCGGCGAGCATCGCGACCTCTTCACGGCGCAGGCCGGGGACGCGGCGCAGGCCGTTCCCCTTGGGGATCCCGGCCATGTCGGGAGTGATCTTCGCGCGCCGGGTAGCCAGGAATTCCCGCACCCGCTCGTCCTTGGACGTCATAACACGAGGTTACGAGCATTTCCCCGCGCCGAACCAGGTCCTGTCAGAACCCCCCGAGCTCGCTTGGGCGCCGGTCTCAGGGGGGTTCCGAGGGAGCCTTCCACGTCTGTCGTTCCCGGCTCAGACTCGAAGGATCGGAGCGGCCAGGACTGCTGGTCGCGGACCGACACCGACACCGTCCATCGTGGCATCGAAGGAGCGAATCGTGAGCGAGAACATCGACATCAAGACCCTGAACGGATATGGCACGACGTTGGCCGCCGTGATCAATTTCCCGCCGGAGTTCGACGCGTCGAAGCCGTATCCGGCGATCGTGGTTTCCCACCCGGGTGGCGGTGTGAAGGAGCAGACAGCGGGTCTGTACGCGGGCAAGCTCGCCGAGGCCGGGTTCGTCACCGTCGCCTATGACGCCTCGTTTCAGGGGGCGAGCTCGGGCGAGCCGCGTCAGCTGGAGAACCCGCACATCCGCACCGAGGACGTCAGCGCCGTGGTCGATTACCTGACCACCCTGCCCTACGTCGACAACGAGCGCATCGGCGCGATGGGCATCTGCGCGGGCGCCGGGTACAGCGCCAACGCCGCGACCGACGACCCGCGCATCAAGGCTCTGGGCACGGTGAGCCTTGTCAACATCGGCCAGATGTTCCGCAACGGCTGGACCGACGACGTCGCCGACGCCGACGCGGCCCCGCTGCTGAAGATGGGCGCGGACGCGCGCACCGCCGACGCCGCGGGCAAGGACAACCCCTTCCCACTGGCTCCGCTGAAGGAGGAGGACGCCCCGAACGAGGAACTCCGCCAGGCGTGGGAGTACTACCACACCCCCCGCTGCGAGCACCCGAACGCACCCGGCTTCATGACCGCACGCAGCCTCTCGCAGATCATCGCCTACGACGCGTTCTTCAAGGCCGAGGCGTTCCTCACCCAGCCGCTGCTGGCGATCGCGGGCAGCGAAGCGGGCTCGAAATGGATGAGCGAGGATCTCATCGCACGGGCCGCGAGCACGGACAAGAAGCTCTACGTCGTCGACGGCGCGAATCACATGGAGCTCTACGACGGCGAGAAGGAGGTCGCCGAGGCGGTCTCGCAGCTGGCCCCGTTCTTCACCGACAAGCTCTGAACGGAAACCCCACGCCGTCCCGCGCCGGCTCCGAGGACCCGGCGCGCGGGCGACAGGTGTCGCCGAAAAGCTCCTCACCCTGCTGCCCTGACCACCGCCGCGGGCAGAGCATCGGTGACCGCCCGCGAACCGATCGGGTCTGGACCGCATCAACACTACGGACATGGTTGATCTCTCGCCTAGGCGTGGAAGATCCTGGCCGCGGAGGCCGGACTGCCCTGGGTGAGCGCCGGGTTGCGGCACGAGCCCGATACCACTGTGCGCAGGGTCGCTGGCGCGAGGTCGACCTGCCGGCGACATCGGGCTCGGTCGAGAAGGTCTCGATGACGGCCGGTCAGGGCTTGACGGTCTCGGGTGAAAGGGTGGTCGAGAATCACGAGCTCAGGCTCCGAGTCGACAGCTCGACGGATCGCACGCGGACGCCGTCGATCAGAAGACCTGGACCTTCGAAGTCCACCGCGCGCTGACCATGGAGTCAGAGGTGTCGACGCAGTTCATGGACTGCCAGTTCCTGCGCGGCGACGAGACCCTCGGCGGTCACCCGGTCGGGTAGTGCCATGGTCGGTGACAGCGGCACCAGCAGGTCCTCCCGCGCAGCCGCCACCAGCAGTTCCGTTGCGGTGGTCGACATCTGGTCGACCACCGCCATCCGCCTGCGCTGGTCGGTCTCGCGGTCGAGCCGATGCCGGGCGATCGTGGCGTGCGCCGATTGGTGGCGATACTCGGCCGCGTCGATCGCGGCGTCGCACTGGTCGAGGGCCGCCGTGATATCGGCGAGCGGCCCGAGGTAGTCGAGGCGATAGTCGACCGGAGTCGGCCTGACGGGATCGCGTTCGGGCGCGGAGTCGAGCGAGACCCTGGCCCGGGGGCATCCTTGCCAGACTATGCCGTTTCCATACCAGCGCATCGGCAATGCCCGGTCGCGGCCGGGGAGGTCGATGGCATCGAGTTCGGACTTCTGGTACGAGAGGACACCCGTGGTCTGGTGACCTCGGACACCCAGCGCGTCGGCCAAGGCCTCGCACTGGTGTCCCTCGGTCCGCGACGGATCGTCGAGGACGAGCAGAAGCCGGGCGGCGGGGGCGGCCTGCACGATTGCCACGACCAGATCGTCGACGGTCTCGGCCCGCCGGACCGTGTCCGAGAGCGCTCGGCGGCGATAAGGATCGAAACCGATGATCTCCAGTTCTGGGTGAATCGCTGACGCGTGGCCGATCAGCGCGTCGATGGCCGCGGCGGCCACCGCCGTGTCGGCTGTCTCGATCACGGTCGGCACCGGACCGAACAGCGGAAGAATCAGCGGCACAGTCACTTCACCGGGAGCCACGAGTTCTCCGACCGGAACGAACCCGTCGCCCCGACGGGCGGCCAGCGCAGCCCCCGCCGCACCGGCCTGCTCCGCTGAGCGCCGCACTCGGGCCGCCGCGTGATCCTCGGCGACATCGCCGGCATGCCGACGCAACAGATCGGCATCGTGGAGCCAGGACTGCTCGCGCGCACGGTCGGCACCTGCTTCGGCCCGCAGCATCGCCCGGGCCAACTCGGTCGTTTCGAAAACAGCCCTGGCCGCGGCCCGCAGTCGTTGCTCGTTGCCGCCTGCCGACCCCACCATGCCCGCCCCCGCTATCGCTCGTCGTCACGAATACAGATGCACGACGGGGGCCGGGCGGTTCGTGGCAATCTGTGTGGGCCTGCCGAGGTCAGGTCTCGCGTCGGGCCGGGTCTGGGCCTGGTGGTAGATCAGACGACCGGTCGCTGGATCAGTCGAAGTCCTGACCGTCCAGTACCCAGGAAATCCCTTGCGCGGGATCTTCGATGGCCAAGTGCAGATACCAGATGTCGTCGCTCCAGTCTCGCCAGGTCATGCAGCGGGTCCGGGCCACGAACTCGTTGATGTCGTCGACGTCGGTCGAACCGGCCATCGCGTGCAGAAGACGCCAGAGCCGCAGGCGGCCTGCGGATTCGGAACCCCGCCCGAACGCTCCGTCGCCGCCGAGAAGGTTCAGCAACGCGGGATAGGCATCGGCGAGTTCGACCACCGCGGCTTCCGCCGGTCCTCCCGGTGGCTCCCAGTCGTTGATCGTGAGCTGGTAGGCGATGGCATCCTCGACGGTGCCGCGAACGACGGTGGGCGGACGAACGATCGTCCGCTGTGTCTCCACCAGGCCGAAGTGCGAGGCCTCGGCCGGCTGATCAGGTCGTACTCCGGGACGGATGAGCATCGGGTACACCAGATCCGCGGGAGGGAACCCGAAGCCCGGCCCGCTGTGGCTGCTGTGTGTCTCGTGATAGCGCCACGGGTAGTCGATGCTCCAGTTCTTCGTTTCCCAGGGCTGTAGTTCGAGTGGCACCAACCAGTTTTCGGCTTCCCCGGGCGGACAGTCGGAAGGTCGCTCCGCCGAAAGGTCCTGTCCCGCCATATCTTCCCCGCGCAGCGCGCGTGCATGGGCGATGCGAAGCCGGAGCCGGGGGTCACGGAGATGTTGTGCGCCTTCCGCCCACGGGTGATTCTGGGCGAACCTGTCGCACAGGTTCGCTTTGTATGTCCACCAGTCGCTGTCGCGGGGGAGGTTCTCCAGGATCTGTGCGGCCACCTGGGTCGACGCGCCGAGGATGGTGTTCTCAGTTGTCATCGCCACTGTTGGCATCCCTCGTTCCTCGCGACGCGCTGACCGGATAGCTCGCCTGAAAGGCGAGTCGTCGGTCGGCGTCCGCGGCGATCCGTTCGAGCTCATCATCGAGAGCCATGAATATCTGCCACGGTGGTTGGCCGGCGACGGCAGCAAGGTGCTGGACCACCAACTGTTCGAGCTCGGGAACGCGTTTGGCCTTCCACACCTTGTCGGCCAGGCTGACAAGCAGGTCTTCCATCCCGACATCGGGCCCGGTCCACGATCCATGGGTTCGTGCGAAGCGGGCCGCCTTCTCGTCGAAACCTCGAGCGAGGAGAAGCTCGTAACCAGCCTGTTCATGGGCCGTGCCCGGCCCTGACAGCTCACCGGGGTGCACAACCTTGCCGATGTCGTGTGTTGCGGCGCCGAACAGCATTGCCTCCCGGTCGAACTCCATTTCAGGGTGAGATCGGTCGACCCAGTCGGCCAATTGCCACGCCACTTCGTGAACAGCCCGCAGGTGAGCACCCAGTCGAGGCGGTGCCTCGAGGCTCGCGAGGAGAACCTCGACTCGCTCCGGCAGCGACCTGAGCCCGGAGTACCCAGGGTCGATCAGAGCACGTTGCAGGAGAACGGAGGTCATTTCGGAAAGGGTAGTCCGGGCAGTTCGATGCCCTACGGGGCTGGAACCGATCGAACACATCGAGTGATCTCGGCGGTCATGCCCTTTCATGTCTCGCGCGGCCGCTCAACCCTTCGGATCACTCCGCGGGCAGGCCGACCGCGGCCCGCATGGCGATACGTCCGCGCCGGGCGGCGGTGGGATCGTCGAGCAACTGGATCTCCTGGTTGACCGCCATCGAGATGCCGATGAGCACGGTCGCCAGTTCGTCGGCGGGGCGGTCCGCGGTGCCCGCCGCCGCGATCTCCTCGCTCAGGTACGCCCGCCAGTGACGGACGACCGCGCCCAGCCGGTCGCGGAGCGGCCCCGGTCTGCCGTCGAGTTCGCTCGATGCCGCGGTGACGAAACAGCCGCCGGGAAAGGGACATTCGGCCAGGTAGCCGATCCACGCGTCGAGCAGGGCGGCCAGTCGCGCCGGACCGGGCGCACGTTCGCGCACCGTGTCGAGCACGGCGGCGCGGAAGACGTCACCCGCCCGCTCCAGCGCGGCGGCCTGGAGTTCGGCGCGGGAACCGAACGGCCCGACGACCCCCGCCTTGCTCATATCGAGGCGCTCGGCCAGACCGCCGATCGTGAGTCCTTCCATGCCCAGCACCGAGGCCTCCTGGACCGCAGTGTGGACGATCCGGTCTCGGGTTCGGGCGGCATCAGCGGCGGAACTTCGTGGGGACATGACCCCCACTATAGCGTCCGACCGTTCGCTATCCTGTGAATAACGAACGACTGAACGCTATTTCGGGAGTGACCGCATGCTCGACCCCCTGCACCTGGACGCCACCGCCCTGGCCTTGATCGGCCACGACGTAGCCGTGCTCACCGACGCCGACCTGTCCCGGCCCACCCCGTGCGCGGAATGGACCGTCGCCGACCTGCTCGCGCACATGAACGAGCGCCACGAAGCGGTCATCACCACTGTCCTGCCGCCACCGACCACCCCCGCCGACGACCCCCGCGTCGCCTTCGCGCACAGCGCCGCCCGCTGGGTGGTCGCCATGGAACAAGCGGGCCAGAACATCCGGCTGCCGTCCTCGGGCACAATGGCGACCACCCGCGTCCTGTCGATCCATTTCGTCGACATGCTCACCCACCGCTGGGACCTCGCCCGCGCGCTCGACCGCCCCTGCCACGTCCCCGACCACCTCGCCACCGCCGCCCTCCCGATCGCCCGCGCGATCACCACCCCCGACAGCCCCCTCACCGGCCCCAACGGCGCCTACGCCCCGCGCCACCCCGAGAACGCCACCCGCCCCACCCTCGACAACATCGCCGCCCTACTCGGCCGCGACCCCACCTGGACCCCACCCTCCACCACATCCCGCGCCGATCCGACTCAGGATCGCCACCGCCGTTGACGATCCGGCGCCGACTATCAGGTCGTATTCCCGCCGGTAGGGCGGATCGCGCGAACCTAGCGTCGATCGGGTGCATACCGATACCAGCGCTGGGACTTTCGCAACGGCCGGTCTTCGTGGGCCCGTCATTCTGTTCATGGCGGTCGCGGCGGCGGTCGGCACGTCGACCATCTATCCGCTGCAACCGGCGATCGCGGATGTGGCGGACTCGATGGGTACGCAGATCGCCGCTGTCGGGATCGCGCTCGCTTGCGGGCCTGTCGGGTACATGGTCGGCCTCGCTCTGCTCGTGCCGCTGGTGGACCGGTTCGCCCCGGGACGTGTCCTCGCCGCGCAGTTCGCGGTCCTCGCGGGTGCGCTCGTGGCTTGTGCCGCCGCGGGCACCGTCGCCGTGCTCGGTCCGGTGATCGGCACGGTGGGAGCGTGTTCGGCGGTCGGGGCCGGGCTGAGTTCGGTGGCGGGCCGGTCGGCCCAACCGCATCGCCGGGCAACGGTATTGGGCATGGTGACCGCGGGGATCTCGGTCGGCATCCTCGCGGGCCGGATCGTCGGCGGATGGCTCAGCGACGAGCTCGGCTGGCGCGGGATGCTGCTCGTTTTCGCCGCTGTCTGCGCTCTGCTCGCCGTGTGTTGCCTGGTGGTGCTTCCCGCGACGCCCGGCAGCACAGAGCGTGGCTACTTCGCCACCTTGCGTTCCCTGCCCGGTTTGTTCGCCCGGCACGCGACGCTGCGTGTCGCCGCTGTGCGTGGTTTCCTGTGGTTCTTCGCGTTCTGCGCGGTCTGGGCCGGAATCGCCGTGGCGCTCTCGGAGCCGCCGTACTCGTACTCGGCCGAACGGATCGGCATGTACGCGCTGGCGGGTCTGTCGGGCGTGCTGGCCACACCGATCGCGGGCGTGCGGACCGACCGGGACGGCGCTCGCCGGGTGATCCTCGTCGGTCTGGTCCTGGCCGGCACGGCCGCTGCCGTCGCGGGATTCAACCTGACGAACACCCCGGTGACACTGGCCTGCCTGGCCGTCTTCGACGCGGGACTGTTCGCTGCCCAGGTGGCCAACCAGAGCACGGTCCTGGCGATCGATCCCGCCGCACCGGCACGCTTCAACAGCGCGTACATGCTGGTCTATTTCGTAGGCGGCAGCCTCGGAACAGCTTTCGGTGCCGCGTCGGTCGAGTGGTTCGGCTGGCTCGCCACCGCCGCGACCAGCACCGCGATGATCGTCGTCGCCGCGATGATCACCGTCTTCGCACGCAGGTTCGCGCCTGCTGGTTCAGTTTCTCGCCGTGCGGTATTCGGCCTGGGTGTGACGGACAGGGCGTAGAGATATCGCAAAGATCCTCGGGAAACCGCTGGTGGCGGCGGCATGATGGCGCGACAACCGATGATCTGGAGGAATTCGTGCGCGCAGTGTCCGCGGCGCCGGTGCCGACGCACCGTCCCGGAGGCAGGGAAGTCGTCCGGTTGGCGCTGATCGTGAGCGCCCTGGGCGTGGTGTTCGGCGATATCGGGACCAGCCCGATCTACACGATCCAGACCGTGTTCAACCCGGCCGATCCGCACCCGGTGCCGCTGACCACCGACAACGTCTACGGCGTGGTCTCGACGATCTTCTGGTCGGTGATGATCATCGTGACGCTGACCTACGTCACCCTGGTGATGCGTGCCGACAACGACGGTGAGGGCGGCATCATGGCGCTGATCACCATGCTGCGCCGGTGGGGTCGCGCCCAGGGCAGGCGCTCGGCGTTCGTCCTCGCGGCGCTCGGGATCTTCGGTGCCGCACTGTTCTTCGGCGACAGCATGATCACCCCGGCGATCTCGGTGCTGTCGGCGGTCGAGGGCATGAAGGTCGTCGAGCCTGGGCTGGAGGAGTGGGTGGTGCCGATCACCGCGGTGATCATCGTGGCGCTGTTCTGTATTCAGCGTTTCGGGACCGCGATCGTCGGACGGTTCTTCGGTCCGGTGATGATCACCTGGTTCGTCGCCATCGGCGGGTTCGGGCTGCTCGGGATCACCGAACACCCCGAGATCGTCAAGGCCCTCTCGCCCACCTACGCGCTGTCGTTCCTCGCGGGCAACTTCGGTGTCGCCTTCTTCGCCCTGGCCGCCATCGTGCTCGCCGTCACCGGCGCCGAAGCGCTCTACGCCGACATGGGACGTTTCGGCCGCCGCGTGATCACCTGGGGCTGGCTCGGACTCGTCCTGCCCGCGTGCACGCTTAGCTACTTCGGGCAGGGCGCGCTGATCCTGGGCGACGCGACCGCGATCAGCAGCCCGTTCTTCCTGCTGCCGCCGGAGTGGGCCCGGCTGCCCATGGTGGTCCTGGCGACCGCGGCGACCGTGATCGCCTCCCAGGCGGTCATCACCGGCGCCTATTCGGTGGTCTCGCAAGCGGTTCGGGTCGGCTATCTGCCGCGGCTGCGGATCACCCACACCTCGGCCTCGCAGATCGGGCAGGTCTATGTGCCGTGGATCAATTGGGTGCTGATGGTGGCCGTGCTGGTCCTGGTGTTCAGTTTCCGCAGCTCGGCGGCGCTGGCCTTCGCGTTCGGCATGGCGGTCATCGGCACGATCACGATCACGACGCTGCTGTATCTGTGCGTGGCGCGGATCCGGTGGGGCGCGCCGACCTGGCTCCTCGTGCTCGGCGGCGGCACCCTGTTGCTGGTCGACCTGCTGTTCCTGTCCGCCAACCTCACCAAGATCGTGCACGGGGCGTGGTTGCCGCTGCTCATCGGCGTGCTCGCCTTCACCGTCATGATCACCTGGCAGCGTGGTCGTGCGGTCGTCACCCGGGCGCGGACCGCAGCCGAGGGGCCGCTGCGCCCGTTCGTCGAGGAGATCCAGTCGGCGCGGCCACCCCTGCACCGGGTGCCCGGCACCGCGATCTTCCTCAACCGCGGCAAGGACACCGCGCCACTGGCCCTGCGCGCCAATGTCGAGCACAACCAGGTGCTGCACGAGCATGTCGTCATCGTCTCGGTGATCACCTGTCCGGTGCCGCGGGTGCCCGACGGCGAGCGCATCGACCTCGATCATCTCGGCTTCGTCGACGGCATGATCCACGTCGGAATCCGCTTCGGGTACATGGAGAAACCCAGCGTCCTTCCGGCGCTGCGCCTGCTCGACCCCGACCAGACCGAAGGCCCGATCGACCTCGACGACGCCTCGTTCTTCCTGTCGAAGATCGAACTCGTCGCGGGGCCGGAGCCCACGATGGCCGCCTGGCGCAAACGCCTGTTCATCGCGACCTCACTGCTGACCGCCGACGCCGCCGAGTACTTCGGGCTCCCCCGTGATCGTGTGGTGATCGTCGGGTCACGGATCGAGGTCTAGCGCGTCGGGCCGTCACCGTCGGTGCGTGTGCGGCGAGTCGGTTGAGGAGCCGGATCAGCAGCAGCGATCCGACGAAGCCCACGATCACCACGATGGTCACCTCGGACACCGCGATCTCACTTTCCCTCAGGGACCGGCCACCACTGCCGGAAGGTGCACCCTTTCTAACGGGACGAAATCCCCCTGATCTGGATCTTTACGACTTTCCGGCTACTCGGTGCCAGATCTTGACGGTGCTCGCCCGACCGGTGCTGCCGTGCCTGATTCACCCCTCCCGTAGCCGCGACGCTTCCGCGCGCACCTTCGCCACATATCGCTTCGTGAAAATCATCGGCACGGCGAAGACGAGCACCTGCGCGAGCAGCCGCACCATCGTCTCCGCGTGCGCGAGCACCGTCAGGACGACGGCACCGATCGCGAAGGACGCCGTCCACACCCCGGTGAGCACGTAGGCCGTCCGCACGAACAGCGGCTGGGTCCAGACCTCCTGCGGCGTCGTCTGTTTCGCGATACCCATCGTGAACGGCACCCGGGCGACCAGCGACCCGCCCGCGATGAGCGCCAGCGCCGCATTCGACAGGGCGGGCGAGTAGACGTGCAGCGGGGTCTGCGGCGCGACGATCGCGAGGACGGTGAGCGCCGCGAAGAACGCGGCCGTCCCGAGCTCGATCACCAGCGCGTCGAACCCGGCACCCCGGCGCCGCCGCACCACCACATCGGCACAGGCCATGACCGCGGCAGCCAGCGCCGCCCACTGCCAGTACGCGCCGGGAACCGCCGCGTACACGATCCACGGTGCGAAAGTGCGCAGGTAGGACATCGGTTCTCCACTCTCGACAGCGACATTCCTATTCGGACATGTCGAACTAGGACGTTCTCACAGTAACATGTCGAGATCGGAAGGTAAGCTGACAGCCATGAGCCTCCGTCACGCCCTCCTCGGCCTGCTCGCCGACCACCCCGCCAGCGGCTACGACCTCCTCGGTCGATTCAAGGAATCCCTCGCCAACGTCTGGCCCGCCACCCAGAGCCAGATCTACACCGAACTCACCAAACTGGCTGCCACCGACCGCATCACCGTCTCCGCCGAGGGCCCCCGCGGCCGCAAGGAATACACCATCACCCCCCAGGGTCGAGCCGACCTCCGCGCCTGGCTCACCGACCCCACCCCGCCACCCCCCGCCCGCAACGAGACCCTCCTGCGCGTCTTCTTCCTCGACACCCTCACCCCCGCCGAGGCCGCCGCCCACCTCACCACCCTCGAATCCCGCTCCACCGCCGCCCTCGCGACGCTGGAGACCGTGAAATCCACCACAGACTGGACCGCCACCCCCCTCGCCACCAACGGCCGCCTCGCCATCGAATGGGGCGAACGCTTCCACCGCATGAACCAGGAGTGGGCCCAGTGGGCAAAACAGCAGGTCACCTAGGCGATTTGGATTCCTGCACCGCGTCGGATAATCTTTTGGCACACCAGCAAGTCCGGGTGGCGGAATGGCAGACGCGCTAGCTTGAGGTGCTAGTGCCCGTATTAGGGCGTGGGGGTTCAAGTCCCCCTCCGGACACAGTCAGTAGATGCACGGATGGTTTCGCTTCGGCGACAACCATCCGTGTTTTTCGTTTGCGGCCGGTTTCAGACCCGCCGGCGAACCCCTCTGGACCTTCCTCGGAAAGCATCGACTGCGTCCGCCCGGAGACCGTCGGGGACCGGCACCGGATTCCATCGCGGCGCGATAGATTGTGCTGCCGCCAGTGTCGGCATGAATTCGCTCAGTGCTCGAGCTGCGGCCGTCCGATCTGTCCATTGCCGTAGCCCATATGCTGCCCGTGCGCTGGCACTGGTAGCACTCTCCGCACTTATTGCGGCTAACATCCGCGTAGCCCCCTGTACCCCGAACGAAAAGGAATCCCATGGCACGCAAAGTCGTAGTCAGCCTTGTCGACGACTTCGACGGCACTTCCGAAGCCGACGAGACAGTCACTTTCGCGCTCGATGGTGTCGACTACGAAATCGACCTGTCCGATACCAACGCCACCAAGTTGCGGGAAACGTTCGATCAGTGGCTTCCTTACGCGCGGCGCACCGGTCGCGCGAAGGGTGCGGGTCGACCGAGCAAGAAGGCGTCCGCCGGTACATCTTCCGGGCGCACGGATCTCTCCGAAATCCGCGCGTGGGCGGGGAAGAACGGGCACAGCGTGTCCACTCGCGGACGGATCTCGGCCGATGTCATCGCCGCCTACGAAGCGGCGTCCGCCTAGACGCGTCGTATACCGGGCCGGTCGTGGAATTCCGGCGCCGGTGCGGACCTGGTGAACGAGTAGCGGCTCAGTTGTCGCGAACTCGTTCATGCAGGGTCAGCAAACGGTGATCGAACCGATTGCGGAACTGGGGAATCTCTTTGCTGATCGGACGTAGCTCGGCGACCAATTGGGTGGCCAGAGCGCGCAATCGAACGTTGGATTCCTGTGAACGCCACCGCAGCAGCCGGAAGGCCTGATCCGATGTCAGTCCGTAGATGAGCATGAGCGCGCCTTTGGCCTGCTCGATCGTTTGGCGGCCCTCGTAGGATTCCGCGATTTCCTGGTCGGTGACATCGTCGATGAGGTCGGTGATCTCGATGTAGTAGACGAGGATGCCGATGACCGCGTCCTGATCGTCGTGGATCAGATCGGTGACCGCGATGACCTCGTGTTCGAAACCGGAGGTGTCGATGATGCGGTGGCGGCTCGAGAACAGTTCGCTGTTCTCGATCATGGTGGTGATCGCGCCCGCGACGCGCTCGCGGTCGTCGGGATGCTGGTGTGACAGCAGGAGCTCGGTGGTCGGCTCGACCTGGCCGGGGGAGTAGCCGTGCATGGCGGCGACCTCGTCGGACCATTCCCAGCGTTGCTCGCCGAACCAGAACCGGAAACTGCCGACGGGCTGCTGGGTTCCCGCGCCGATCACCGCCTCGACCTCGGCGACGCCGCCGGATGACAGGTTCGGCTCGACGGCGGCGTCGCTGAGGAGCTCTTGATCCATGGGGGTCACCGTTTCAGTGGGTGCGGGGAGTTCACGGGGTGGCACGCATACGCTCGATTCGGTCGAGCAAGGCTTCGAGGCAGTCCTCGAACTCGGCGGTGCCGTGGTCCTGGGACAGCTTCGGTTGCAGGCGATACAGATTCGGGAACTCGGCGAGGGTGCCGGCGGAGGGCGTGTGTTCGGCGCCGGGTATCGGCAGGTGGCCCGCGGCCTCGAGCAGCAACTGTCCGAGCAGGAAGGTTGTGAAGGAGCGGTAGGCCGCGACCGCCTCGTCGTCGTCGAAACCGTAGGACAGCATCGCGTCGAGGAACGCCTCCATCCACCGCAGGTGGCCCAGCGGTGGCCGCGCCCAGGGCGCCTCCGGTGCGAGCGCGGCCGCCGGGGAGAACGAGTCCGCCTCACGCAGCACGATTCGCCGGACCCCGTGGGCGAGGCGCACCAGAAAATCCTGCCAGCCGCTCGACGACGACGCCTCCAGCAGGCACTGGCCGATCGCGTCGTCGGCCCCGGTGTCACGTTCGCCGACGGAACCCTCACCGCACATTCGTCACAATCTAGCGTCCGGCGTTTACCTTGTAAACTCCACAGCTCATAGGTGGTTTTCCGGAGGAATCGAGGTGGTGTCGGGCGGGGTGGGCGGCACCTGCGCCCGTCGGGTGTTTAGGGACTGGGTGGGCGGTGAAATAGTCTGACCGTTGGTCTTGCTTCGACGCGAGTAGTGAGGGGATGTTTCGGTGGACGAACATCACGACGATCGCGTAGAGGGTTCGGCGGAGTCGCCGGACCCTCGCGGTTCCGAATCGGGCGACAACGAGCGGGCGGCCCTGAGTCGCCGCCGGATCCTCGAGGTCGCCATCGATCTCGTCGATCAGGAAGGTCTGCGCAAGCTCACCATGCGCCGGCTCGGCTCGGCCTGCGGGGTCGAGGCGATGGCGCTCTACCGCTATGTGCACAGCCGCGAGGATCTGCTCAGCGGCATCGTCGCGCTGCTGGTCGACGATCTGCACGAGCACCAGCTCGCGGCGCGCCGCCAGGAGGACGGCTGGCAGGACTTCCTGGTGCGGCTCGCGCACGGCGTGCGACAGATCGCGCTGGACCATCCGGAACTGTTCCCGCTCGTGGCGACCAGGGCACCGGAAGCGCCGTGGGTGCGCCCACCCCTGCGCAGCCTGCGCTGGATGGAGACCTTCCTGGACACATTGCTCGCCTACGGCTTCGACGACGACGCCGCGGTCTCGGCCTACCGCTCCTACACGACCTTCCTGCTCGGCCAGCTGCTGCTGGAAGTCGCCGGACGCGCGCCGGGCACACCGTCGGAGCCGGATCGCTCGGTAGCCGATCACCTCTCGGGTTTCCCGAACCTGTCCCGCCTGGAATCGAAACTGGCCGAGGACCACAGCGCCCTCGAATTCGACGAGTCACTGGAATCCCTGCTCGATCGCCTGGAGCGCACACTCCCGGTCGAGTGATCGGCGACATCGGCCGATACCGGCCGGGGATGCCGTGTTTACCGGGACGGTGTGATACGCCAGCGCCGGGCGCGCTCGTACTGGGTCGACAGGCGGGCGAACGCGCCACCGGTGAGCAGCAATTCGTCCGGTGTGCCGAACTCGGCGAGGCGGCCGTCCTCGAGCGAGATCACGCGATCCGCGGAGGCCAGTGTGGCCGGGCGGTGGGCGATCACGATGACGGTGCGGTCCGGGTCGTCGCCGAGATTGGCGATGGCCTGGGTGACCGCGGCCTCGTTCTCGGGATCCAGGGCCGAACTGGCCTCGTCGACGAGGACGATCCGCGCCCGCTTGAGGACCGCTCGGGCGATGGCGACTCGTTGACGTTCACCGCCGGACAACTGGGCCCCCGCCTCACCCACCCGCGTGCGCCACCCCTCGGGCAGACGCTCGATCACCTCGTCGAGCCGCGCGGCGCGGGCGGCGTCGTCGAGTTCGTCGAGCGTCGCGTCGGGTCGTGCCAGGCGCAGGTTGTTCTCGATGGTGTCGTCGAAGAGGTAGACGTCCTGGAAGACGATCGCGATCTCGTCGAGCAGGACCTCCGGGTCGAGCTCGCGCACGTCGACGCCACCCACGCGGACACTGCCGGAGTCGACGTCGAAGAAGCGGGCGACCAGACGGGTCACGGTCGTCTTGCCCGACCCGGACGGTCCGACGAGCGCGGTGGTGGTGCCGGGCAGGCACCGCACCGAGACATCGCGCAGGGCAGGGCTGTCGCTTCCGGGGTAGGTGAAGGTGACATGGGACAGTTCGACCTCGGCGGATTCGATGCGCCGGACCGGGCGGACGGGCACCGGCAGGGTCGGGGTGGCGAGTAGGGCTTCCAGGCGGGCGATCTTGTTCGTCATCGCCCGCAGCGCGCCGATCAGGTCGATGAGGTTGCCCAGCGGTTCCAGGAAACGCGCGGCCAGGACGAGCAGGGCGATCGCCGCGGCGACTCCGACACGATCGGTGAGTACCAGCGCGGCGGTCAGCGCGAGGACCGCGACGAATCCGGCCATGATCACGCCGGTGTAGACGAAGAACGGCTGTCGGGCGCGCCGCATGCCGGCGCGGTAGGTCTCGCGATGGTCGACGAGTGCCTCGTGCATGCGCGGTGTGCCCTGCGCGTAGCCCGCGGCGCGCAGCACGGGCTGTGCCTGACCGAGTTCGATCGCGCGGCCCGCCACACCGGCCGAGGCCCGCTCCAATTCGATCTCGGCGATCTCGGCGATGCGGCCGGCGCGTCGCAGCGCCCAGTACGCGCACAGCGCGATCACACACAGCAGCAGCGCCATTCGCCAGTCGACGACGAACACCACCGCGACCACCGTCGCGGGCAGCAGGGTCGCGGTGATGGCGGGTCCGGCGACCGTCACGGCCAGGTGCGCGGCGTCGCCCACGTCGGCGGTCACCCCGCGCGCCAGGCGCGTCTTGTGCTCGGCGGTGAACCAGCCCAGCGGCAGCGTGCTGACGTGGCGCATCAGCCGCTGGCGCAGCTGGACGCCCAGCGTTCCCGCCGCCGCGAAGCCGAGCGGTGTGGTGATGACGCTGAGCACCGCGTAGACGATCGCGCCGATCGCGCCGAGGACGAGCCACGGTGTCGCGGCGGACAGGTCGGGCTCGGGGCGCACGAGCACGGCCAGGATCGGGACGAGCAGCCCGAGCAGCAGCCCCTGGATGACGGCCTGCGTGGCGGTGAGCAGCCACAACCCGGCCAGCAGCCGCGGCTGCGGAAAAAGTCGGTACAGTCGGCGGATCATGCGGGAATTCCCTCCTGGGCGGCCCACATCCGGGCGTAGAGCCCGCCGCGAGCGAGCAGTTCGTCGTGCGTGCCGGTTTCGACCGACCGGCCGCGATCGAGGACGAGGATCTGATCGGCACCGGCGATCGTGTGCAGCCGGTGGGCGATCACGATCAGTGTCTTGCCGATCGCCAAGGTGGCCAGCGCATCCTGGACCGCCGCTTCGCTGTCGGGGTCGAGCGCGGCGGTGGCTTCGTCGAGCACGACGATCGGCGCGCCGGACAGGATCGCCCGCGCGATCGTCAGCCGTTGACGCTCGCCACCGGACAATCCGCCGCCGCCACCGTCGAGCAGGGTGTCGTAGCCGTCGGGCAGCCGCTCGATGACGTCGTGGATGTGCGCGGCCCGCGCGGCCCGGCGGACCTCCTCGTCGGTGGCGCCGGGCCTGCCGATGCGGATGTTCTCGACGACGCTGTCGCGCAGCAGCGCGACGTCCTGGAACACCAGCGACATCGACGCCAGCAACTCGGCCGAGGGAATCGAGCGCACGTCGACACCGCCGATCCGGACCGCCCCGCCGGACACGTCGTAGAAGCGGGGCAGCAGACTGGCCAGGGTGGTCTTGCCCGCGCCGGAAGGCCCGACGATCGCGGTCACGCTGCCCGGTGCGCAGACGGCATCGACGTTCGTGATCGCCTGGTGCACACCGTCGTAGGAGAAGCTGACCCGGTCGAACTCGACGCCGAACTCGCGGGGAATCCGCGGTCGCGCGGGTTCGGGCAGGGGCTGCCGCGCGAGCAGGCGTTCGATGTTGGCCGCCCCCATGCGGCCCTTGCGCACCCCTTGGGCCGCGGAGACGGCGGGCAGGATCGAATTCGGCAGACCGACCGCGATCACCAGGAACGCCACCAGATCGGCGACACCGAGCGAACCACGGTCGACCAGGATCAGCCCGGCGGTCGTGACCGCGGTGAGGACGGCCATCTCCGAGCCGAACAGCCGTGAGACCGCCGAGCTGTAGCGAACCTCGCCGACCCATACCGCGAACGCGTCGGCGTACTCCTGGACCGCGTCGTCGAATCGGCGCAGCACCCGCCCGCCGGTGCCGAACGCCTTGACCACCTGGATACCGTCGGCGTATTCCACACTCGCCGTGCTGATCCGGCCTTCGGCGGCGATCAACCGGTTCATGTGGGTGGTCATCGATCGCATCGAGATCCGGTAGCAGATCCCCATCGTCGCGAGCACGCCGAATGCGACCAGCGCCATGCGCACATCGATGAAGAACAGGTACCCGGCGCCGACCGCCATGACGGTGACCGCGCCCGTCAACTGACCCAGGGCGTGCGCGATGACCTCGTGCATCTCCTCGAGATCGCCGGTCATCGCCCGTTTCACCGCACCGGACCCCGATGCGCGGAACCAGCCCAGCGGCAGTGCGCCGAGATGGCGCACGATCCGCACCCGCACCGAGTGCAGGATCGCCGCATCGGCGAAATGGCCGATGCGGGAGGACTGGACGAACAACAGCAGCCACACACTCGCCCCGGCGGCGCCGATGCCGACCCAGGTCCACAGGGCCGTGCCGTCGATGCCGGCGGGGTCGTCGAGCATGATCCGCGCGATCTCGGCGACGGCGATATAGGGCACGAGGCCCGCCGCCGCGCTCACACCGGACAGCATCGCGCAGAGGATCAAGGAGCGGCGGATCGGAGCGAGCAGACGCATCAACGCGCCCGGTCCTGCCAGTCCTGGCGTGTGCGGGGAGGTCATGAGGTAATCCTAACCTCATGAGTGAATCTCATTCAATGGATTGCCCGTCAACAACCCGCAAAGGTCGCCGACGCGGGCGCTAAGGAGTCGTAAGGACGCCACGCCGGGCCCGATGACGGGAGTTGACTGCCTCCGGGCGCTCCATCGGGGAGCGCGAGGAGGTCGGAATGTCTGTCGTGGTGTTCACGGTGCTCACGGTGGCGATCTTCGCCCTGCTGGGCCTGATCCAGCGCAGGGTGGAGGAGCTGTGATCGCGAACCTCGTCGGTCTCGTGCTGGCACTTCTCGTCGCCGTGTTCCTGATCGCGGCGCTGCTGTTCCCCGAGAGGTTCTAGGTGAACACGACAACAGCGGGGATCGTCTTCGTGGCGGCCCTGGCCGGCACGCTGGCCCTGGTCCACGTGCCGCTCGGCGACTACATGTACCGGGTCTACAGCAGTGACCGGCACTCGCGCGCCGAACAGCTGATCTACCGCGCCATCGGCGCGAAACCCGAGGTCGAGCAGAGCTGGCCGGTCTACGCGCGCAGCGTGCTGGCGTTCTCGGCGGTCGGCATCGTGTTCCTGTTCTTCTTCCAGCTGGTCCAGGGCGCGTTGCCGCTGCACCTGAACGACCCGGGCACCGCGATGACCCCGGCGCTGGCCTGGAACACCGCGGTCAGCTTCGTCACCAATACCAACTGGCAGAACTACTCCGGCGAATCCACCCAGGGTCACCTGGTGCAGATGGCCGGGCTCGCGGTGCAGAACTTCGTCTCCGCGGCGGTCGGCATGGCGGTGGCGGTGGCGCTGGTGCGCGGCTTCGCCCGCCGCCACACCGGCGAGCTCGGCAACTTCTGGGTCGACCTGGTGCGCGGCACCCTGCGGATTCTGTTGCCGATCGCGTTCGTCTTCGCGATCGTGCTGGTCGCGGGCGGGGTCATCCAGAACTTCCACCTGCACGATCAGCTCGCGCAGACCGTCGGCGGCGCCCAGCAGAGGCTCACCGGCGGGCCGGTCGCCAGCCAGGAGGTGATCAAGGAACTCGGCACCAACGGCGGCGGCTTCTACAACGCCAACTCCGCGCATCCGTTCGAGAACGCGAGCACCTGGACGAACTTCCTGGAGATCTTCCTGCTGATGGTGATCGCCTTCTCGCTGCCGCGCACCTTCGGCCGGATGGTCGGCAGCGCCAAGCAGGGCTACGCGATCGTGGCCGTGATGGGCACCATCGCGCTGGCCAGCATCGCGCTGACCAACCTGTTCCAGCTCCAGCACCACGGCACGGTGCCGACCGCGATCGGCGCGTCCATGGAAGGCGTGGAAACCCGCTTCGGCGTGGCGAATTCGGCCACCTTCGCCGGGGCGACCACCCTGACCTCGACCGGCGCGGTGAACTCGTTCCACGATTCCTACACCAGCCTCGGCGGCCTGATGACGATGTTCAACATGCAGCTGGGCGAGGTGGCGCCCGGCGGGGTCGGCTCCGGTCTGTACGGCATGCTGATCCTCGCCGTCATCACGGTGTTCGTCGCGGGCCTGATGGTCGGGCGCACACCGGAGTACCTGGGCAAGAAGATCACCCCGCGCGAGATCAAGCTGGCCGCCGCGTATTTCCTGGTGAGCCCGCTGATCGTGCTGATCGGCACCGCCGTCGCCATGGCGATGCCGGGCCAGCGGGCGAGCATGCTCAACGGCGGTCCGCACGGCCTGTCGGAAGTGCTCTACGCCTTCACCTCCGCGGCCAACAACAACGGTTCGGCCTTCGCCGGGCTCACCGGCAACACCGAGTGGTTCAACACCGCGCTCGGCCTGGCCATGGTGTTCGGCCGGTTCCTGCCGATCATCTTCGTGCTGGCCCTGGCCGGTTCGCTGGCCCAGCAGGGCACCACTCCCGCGTCGATCGGCACCTTGCCGACGCACCGGCCGCAATTCGTCGGCATGGTCGTCGGAGTCACCGTGATCCTGGTCGCGCTCACCTTCCTGCCCGCCCTCGCGCTCGGGCCGCTCGCCGAAGGAATCCACTGAGATGACAAGTCCCACCCTCGAAACACCGGCCGCGCCGCGGCCGGAGCACCGCACCCGGGGCGTTCGCCAGGGCGTCCTCGATCCGAAACTGCTGCTCACCTCGCTACCCGGCGCACTGCGCAAACTCGATCCGCGCACGCTGTGGAAGAACCCCGTCATGCTGATCGTCGAGATCGGCGCGGTGT
Source organism: Nocardia sp. NPDC004415 (assembly GCF_053602435.1). Classification (NCBI taxonomy): domain Bacteria; kingdom Bacillati; phylum Actinomycetota; class Actinomycetes; order Mycobacteriales; family Nocardiaceae; genus Nocardia; species Nocardia sp. NPDC004415. The sequence goes on along the minus strand of NZ_JBSGDP010000035.1, from coordinate 33,191 downwards.
GGTCGACCGTTCTCGCCGTCGCCGATCCCAGCTTCTTCGCCTGGGCGATCGTGATCTGGCTGTGGCTGACCGTGCTGTTCGCCAATCTGGCCGAGGCCGTCGCCGAAGGGCGCGGCAAGGCCCAGGCCGACACCCTGCGAAAAGCCAAGACCGACACCGTCGCTCGGCGCCTGGTGGACTGGACCCCTGGTGGCCGCGTCATCGAGGAAAGGGTCGCCGCGCCCGAACTGCGCCGCGGTGACCACGTCGTCGTCGAGGCAGGCCAGGTCGTTCCCGGTGACGGTGATGTCGTCGAAGGCATCGCCGCGGTGGACGAATCGGCCATCACCGGCGAATCCGCCCCGGTCATCCGGGAATCCGGCGGTGACCGCTCGGCCGTCACCGGCGGCACCACGGTGCTCTCGGACCGGATCGTCGTCGAGATCACCCAGGAGCCCGGCGCCAGCTTCATCGACAAGATGATCGCGCTCGTCGAGGGCGCGAGCCGCCAGAAGACACCCAACGAGATCGCCCTGAACATCCTGCTCGCCGCGCTCACGATCATCTTCGTGTTCGCCGTGGCCACCCTGCAACCGCTGGCGATCTTCGCGAAGGCGAACAACCCGGGGGCGCCGGACGGCCCGGCGCTGGACGCGCACGGCATCACCGGCATCGTGCTGGTCTCGCTGCTGGTGTGCCTCATCCCGACCACCATCGGCGCGCTGCTCTCGGCCATCGGCATCGCGGGCATGGACCGGCTCGTGCAGCGCAATGTGCTGGCCATGTCCGGGCGCGCGGTCGAAGCGGCGGGAGATGTGAACACCCTGCTGCTCGACAAGACCGGCACCATCACCCTCGGCAACCGGCAGGCCGCCGAATTCGTCCCGATGCCGGGGATTCCAGACGACGAACTCGCCGACGCGGCACAGCTGTCCAGCCTGGCCGACGAGACACCCGAGGGCCGCTCGATCGTGGTGTTCGCCAAACAGGTGTTCAACAAGCGTGAACGCACCGCCGGGGAGTTGCCCGGTGCCACCTGGGTGGAGTTTACCGCGCAGACCCGCATGTCGGGTGTCGACCTCGCAGACGGGCACCGGCTGCGCAAGGGGGCGGCCGGTGCGGTGATCGAATGGGTTCGCGGCCAGGGCGGTTCGGTCCCGGAGCAGGCCGCGCGGATCGTCGACGGCATCTCGGCCGCGGGCGGAACGCCGCTCGTGGTGGGCGAGGTCAGGGACGACACTCCGCGACTGCTGGGCGTCATCCATCTCAAGGACGTCGTCAAACAGGGCATGCGGGAACGGTTCGACGAGATGCGCCGCATGGGCATCCGCACCGTCATGATCACCGGCGACAACCCGTTGACCGCCGAGGCGATCGCCGACGAGGCCGGCGTGGACGACTTCCTCGCCGAGGCCACCCCGGAGGACAAACTCGCCCTGATCAAAGCCGAGCAGGACGGCGGTCGCCTGGTCGCGATGACCGGCGACGGCACCAACGACGCCCCCGCGCTGGCCCAGGCCGATGTGGGGGTGGCGATGAACACCGGCACCTCGGCCGCCAAAGAGGCGGGCAACATGGTCGACCTGGACTCCGATCCGACCAAACTGATCGAGATCGTGGAGATCGGCAAACAGCTGCTGATCACCCGTGGGGCGCTCACCACGTTCTCCATCGCCAACGACATCGCCAAGTACTTCGCCATCATCCCGGCGTTGTTCGTGGGGTTGTTCCCCGGCCTGGACGCGCTGAATGTCATGCGCCTGGCCAGCCCGCAGTCGGCGATCCTGTCCGCGGTCGTCTTCAACGCGATCGTCATCGTCGCGCTGATCCCGCTGGCCCTGCGCGGTGTGCGCTACCGGCCCAGCGACGCCTCGGCACTGCTGAGCCGCAATCTCACGATCTACGGCCTGGGCGGCGTCATCGCGCCGTTCCTCGGCATCAAGATCATCGACCTGTTCGTCCAACTCCTCCCCGGGATGTCCTGAAATGCGCATGTCGACCTGGATCCGTCAGCACCTGGCCGCGCTGCGCGCCCTGCTGGTACTGACCGTGATCACCGGAATCGTGTACCCCGTCGCGGTGTTCGCGGTGGCCCAGCTACCCGGCCTCGACGACAAGGCCGACGGCTCGCTGCTCGAACGCGACGGAAAGCTGGTGGGCTCCAGCCTGATCGGGCAGTCGTTCACCGGACCCGACGGCACCGCGCTGGTCCAGTACTTCCAGAGCCGGCCGTCCGCCGCCGGGGACGGCTACGACCCGCTGTCCACCGGCGCGAGCAATCTCGGCCCGGAGGACATCGTCGACACGGCCGAGCGCCCCAGCCTGCTGAGCACCGTGTGCGCGCGGTCGAAGGAGGTCGGCGACCGTGAGGGGGTCGACGGCACCCGGCCGTACTGCACGGAAAGCGGTGTGGGCGCGGTGCTCTCGGTGATCGGCCCGCGCGACGGTGACGGTGACGTGTCGCGGCCGGTGCGGGTGGTCAGCGTCAACGAACAGTGCCCGACGAGTCCGTTCCTGACCACGTACCGCGGGGTCGCGGTGGAGTGCGCGCAGGTGGGGCAGGACTACTCGGTGGGCCGGATCGTCCCGATCGCCGGTGCCGCGCCCGCTGATCCGGCCGTGCCCGCCGACGCGGTGACCGCCAGTGGCAGCGGGCTGGACCCCCACATCTCCCCGGAGTACGCGGCCATCCAGGTCGACCGGGTGGCGCGGGCGCGCGGGATCACCCCCGCGCAGGTCGTCGAGCTGGTCGACGCGCACACCGAGGGCCGCACGCTCGGTTTCCTCGGTGCGCCGCGTGTGAACGTGGTCGAACTGAATCTCGACCTCGACCGGCGCCACCCCGTCGGCGCCTGAGCGCGGTGCCCCGCTCAGGCGGACTGCCCGCTGTACACCGCGAGATTGATCAGCAGCGCCATCAGCAGCGCGAGCGCACCGAGCACACCACCCACGATCGCGTCGGTCCGGTTCGTCGCGAGCCCGCGTTCCACCCGATCGCAGCCGACGTAGCAGGCGATCAGGGCGGCGATGGAACACGGGATCGCGAGGAACTCGCTCAGCAACGGCACGAACGGCAACGCCAGCCCGAGCACGCCGAGCACGAGCGCGGCGAGCCCGACCCCGTTACGCGGAGACGACGGGTGGACTCCGGAATCGGACGGCACCGCCCGAGCATAACGGTGCTGCCGGGTCCGGACTCAGAGCGCGGCTTCGTCCAGACGCATGATGTCGGTGTCGAGGGCACCGAGCACGACCCGGTCGGCGGACAGCCGCGGGAGGACCTGCTGGGCGAAGAACGCGGCCACCGCGATCTTGCCCTCGTAGAAGGCCTGTTCCGCCGGGGGCTGCGCGGTCTCGAGTGCGGCCGTGGCGATGTCGGCGTTGACCAGCAGGCGCCAGCCGATCACCAGGTCACCGACCGCCATCAGGAAGCGGACCGAGCCCAGGCCGACCTTGTACAGCTCGGTCGGCTGCTCCTGGGCGCCCATCAGGTGGCCGGTCAGGATGGCGGCCATGGTCTGGACGTCCTCGAGGGCGGTGGCGAGCAGCTTGCGCTCGCCCTTGATGCGCTCGTTGGCCGAGTCGGCGTCGATGAACTTCTGGATCTGGCCCGCCACGTGGGCCAGGGCCACACCGCGGTCACGCGCGATCTTGCGGAAGAAGAAGTCCTGCGCCTGGATGGCGGTGGTGCCCTCGTAGAGCGAGTCGATCTTGGCGTCGCGGATGTACTGCTCGATCGGGTAGTCCTGCAGGAAGCCGGAGCCACCGAAGGTCTGCAGCGAGTCGGTCAGGTACTGGTAGGCGCGCTCGGAGCCGACACCCTTGACGATGGGCAGCAGCAGATCGTTGACGCGCGCGGCCAGCTCGGCATCGGCACCCGAGACGTGCTGTGCCGCTTCAGGGTCCTGGTGCGCGGCGGTGTAGAGGTACACCGAACGCAGGCCCTCCGCGTACGCTTTCTGCGACAGCAGCGAGCGGCGCACATCGGGGTGGTGGATGATCGTGACGCGCGGGGCGGACTTGTCGGTCGAGCGGGTGAGGTCGGCGCCCTGCACGCGGGTCTTGGCGTACTCGAGCGCGTTGAGGTAGCCGGTCGAGAGGGTGCCGATGGCCTTGGTGCCCACCATCATCCGCGCGTTCTCGATGACCTGGAACATCTGGGCGATGCCGTTGTGGACGTCGCCGACGAGCCAGCCCTTGGCGGGCACGCCGTGACCGCCGAAGGTGAGCTCGCACGTCGCGGAGGCCTTGAGCCCCATCTTGTGCTCGACATTGGTGACGAATACGCCGTTGCGGTCACCGAGTTCGCCGGTGGCGGAGTCGAAGTGGAACTTCGGCACGAAGAACAACGACAGCCCCTTGGTGCCGGGCGCCGCGCCGTCGGGCCGGGCCAGCACGAGGTGGGCGATGTTCTCGAACAGGTCATCGGAATCGGCCGAGGTGATGAACCGTTTGACGCCCTCGATATGCCAGGAGCCGTCCTCCTGCTGCACCGCCTTGGTGCGGCCCGCGCCGACATCGGAACCCGCGTCGGGCTCGGTCAGCACCATCGTGGCACCCCAGCCGCGCTCCACGATGAGCGTCGCCCAGTGGCGCTGCTCGTCGTTGCCGATGCCGTCGAGGACATCGGCCATCACCGGCCCCATGCTGTACATGTGCGCGGCGGGCTGAGCGCCGAGCACGAACTCGGTGACCGCCCACTCCAGCATGGCGGGCGCCGCGACGCCGCCGATCGCCTCGCTCTTGCCCAGCCGCCACCACTCGGCGTCGTACCAGGCGCGGACCGCGCGCTTGAACGGCTCGGGCAACGTCACGGTGTGGGTGGCCGGGTCGAAGGTGGGCGGGTTCCGGTCGGTGTCGGCGTAGGGCGCGGCCACCGGGCCCGCGGCCAGCTTGGCGGCCTCTGCCAGCACCGAGCGCACGGTGTCGGCATCGAGATCGCCGAAAGCGCCTGTGGCGAGAATGGTTTCGATGCCGTAGACCTCGAAGAGGTTGAACTCGAGATCGCGCACATTGCTCTTGTAATGACTCACAGATGGTGCCTTCTGGGTTGACGGACATGCGAGATGCCCGCGAGGTGACCGGGCGGATCGACGCGCCCGGGGACACTGTGCGCGATGCCCGACAGTCCGGGCAACGAAAAGTCAACGGCGGTTAAGTGACCGGTGCCGTCACGCGGTGGCGCGTCGCGGGCGTCCGCTGGATGCTCAGCCCCACCGCGACGAGGAACTCCACGAGATCGCCGCGACGGGTGAGGCGGGGGTTGCGCACGGCTTCGATGACCACCGTGGTGAGCGCGCGGACCAGCATCCGGGCGACCGGCGGCGCGAGCTCGGGCCGTGCCGCGATGAGTGTGCGGGCCCAGCGGGCGATGGCGTGCTGGCGGATGGTGCGGTAGCGGCGTTCGGCGGCGCCGGGCAGGTGCCGAGATTCGCTCACGGTGATGGCCAGCAGGTCGGGGTCCTCGGCGCCGAAGCGGACGAACTCGCGGGTGAGCGCGTCCAACGCGACCTCGGGTGGCAGGCCGCTGCCGGTCGATCCGTCGACGAGCCGCACGATCGACTCGTCGTGGCTGCGCACGATGATGTCGAGGAGTTCGGCTTTGCTGTCGAAGTAGTGGTAGACGGCGGGTCCGGTCACGCCCGCGGCGGCCCCGATGTCGTGGATGCTGACCTCGGGGAATCCGCGCCGGGTGAACAGCCGTGTCGCTTCGTCGAGAATGCGTTCGCGCCGTGGTCCGGTCTGCTCCGCGCCGCCGGGGTGGGGCATCCGGGCGGCGTCGCCGGTCGGTTCCGGCAGGTCGGTGGCGACGACCGCCCACAGCGCCGCCCGCAGGACCCGGGCCGCCACGGGGGACGGCAATTCGACGCGGTGGTAGGCGGGGCTGACAGCCACCGAGAGCGCACACCAGCTCAGGCACTCCACCTGCGCCCTGGACAGCCCGGGCCGTCGCGTCCGGATCGCCCGGCGCAGATGCCCGGTGATCCGGGTCGCGCGCAGCAGGACCGCGACCCGGTCCCGCTCACCCAGATGCCGGGACTCGAGCTGCCACAAGCGCGGCAGGCCCCGCCGGGTGAGGGCGATCTCGACGAGCGCGGTGATGACGGCGTCGTCGGCGTGCGGGGAGCGGGCCGCGGCGTCCAGGCGGATCAGTGCCTCGTCGAGCCCGGCGAGAACACATTGGCCCAGCAGATGCTGCTTGTTGCGGAAGTGCCGGTAGAGGGCGGCGGGGGTGATGTGCACGGCGCGGGCGATATCGGCCATCGAGGTGTCGTGGTAGCCGTGATGGGCGAAGGCGTCGAAGGCCGCGGCCAGGACCGCCGCCCGGCGATTGCGCGGGCGGCGGCGGTGGTCCGGATGGTCGGTCCGCACGGGGTCAGCCGGTCGGGGCCTCGGTGCGAGAGCTACGGTCAGGCCCTTCTTGTCGTGGTGCCAGGTGGATCGCGGTGTCGCGTCGACCGGGATCGTGCCGCCCGCCGAGGGCGCGCCCAGGATGGCGAACAAGATCAGATTAACAAGGATGCCGATCGCACGGCCGTGACGATGATGCGCGGGTGGACTGGTGTGATCATCGGCGCGGAATATTGACGCGATGGGCTACGAGAGTAATGTTAGCGCTGTGTACATAACTCTCGTTCGGAAGGAGAAGGCATGTTCGCGGTGACGCTCGACGGCTACGGGGGACCGGAGGTCATGCGGTGGGCGGAGGTCGACGACCTGCCCGCGCCCGGTCCCGGTGAGGTGACCGTGGAAGTGGTCGCGGCGGGGGTCAACCGGGCCGACATCATGCAGCGGCAGGGGTTCTACCCGCCGCCGCCCGGTGCGAGCGACATCCTCGGCCTCGAGGTGTCCGGGGTGATCGCCGCCGTCGGCGCCGAGGTCGACGGGTGGCGGGTCGGCGACGCGGTCTGCGCGCTGCTGGCAGGTGGGGGATACGCCGAACGGGTCAATGTCGCGGCGACGCAAGTACTTCCCGTGCCCGAAGGGGTGAGCCTCACCGCCGCCGCGGCACTGCCCGAGGCCGCCGCCACGGTCTGGTCCAATATCGTCATGGCCGGTGGCCTCGGTGAAGGGCAGACGCTGCTCGTGCACGGCGGCGGCAGCGGTATCGGCACCCACGCCATCCAGGTCGGCCGCGCCCTCGGCGCCCGGGTGGCGGTGACGGCGGGTTCGGCGTTCAAGCTCGACCGCTGCCGCGAACTGGGCGCGAACACACTGATCAACTACCGTGACGAGGACTTCGTGAAGGTGGTCACCGCCGAATACGGCGGCGCCGACGTCATTCTCGACATCATGGGCGCGGGCTATCTGCGGCGCAATGTCGAGGCCCTGGCCGAGGACGGCGACCTGACGATCATCGGCTTGCAGGACGGCTCCACCGCCGAGCTGGACCTGGGCCTGATGCTGTTCAAGCGAGCCTCGGTGCACGTGACGAATCTGCGCCGCCGGGCCGAAACGGGTCCGGGGTCCAAGGCCGAGATCATCGGCCAGTTGCGCGAGAAGCTGTGGCCGCGGGTGGCCGACGGTTCGGTCGTGCCCGTCGTCTCGGCCGAGATCCCGATCGCCGAGGTGGCCACGGCGCATCCGCTGCTGGACTCCGCGGAATCCGTCGGCAAGGTCCTCCTGACCGTTCGCGAACCTCGAGACCCGGTCATCGGCGACTCCTGCGGTGTCGCCTGAGGCGGGTCCGCAAGAGCAGACTGATATGACGCCCGGCACCGACTACGCAGGAGAAGAGCACGCATGAGCAAGCGCATCTTGAACGTCGTCACCAATGTCGGCGACTTCGGCGACCCGTCGCATCCGACCGGCCTGTGGTTGTCCGAACTCACCCACGCCTGGCACGTCTTCGAGCAGAACGGATTCGAGCAGACGCTGGTCAGCCCAACGGGTGGGCCGGTGCCGCTCGAGCCCCGGTCGCTGAAATTCCCCAACTACGACAAGACCGCCAAGGCCTGGCGCGCCGATCCCGCCCGGATGGCCCTGCTCGAGAACACCGCCGCCCCCGACGAGATCGACTCCGCCGACTACGACGCCATCTACTTCACCGGCGGGCACGCGGTCATGTACGACTTCCCCGACAGCGCGGGCCTGCAGCGCATCACCCGCGAGATCTACGAACGCGGCGACATCGTCTCCTCGGTGTGCCACGGCTACTGCGGCCTGCTCAACACCGAACTCTCCGACGGCACCCATCTCGTCACCGGACGCAAACTCACCGGCTTCACCTGGCAGGAAGAGGTGCTGGCCCGGGTGGACAAGCTGGTCCCGTACAACGCGGAGGAGGAGATGAAAAAGCGCGGCGCCCGCTACGAGAAGGGGAAACTGCCGTTCCTGTCCTACGCCGTGGTCGACGGCAATCTCGTCACCGGCCAGAATCCCGGATCGGCGAAGGAGACGGCCCAGAAGGTCTCCGCGCTCTTGTGATCGGGGTCCGCGGGGTGATGTCACACCACGCGCTCCGGGGGAGTGGAGGATCAGTGATCGGCGCGTAGATAGCGGTGGGCGAGGGCGATGATCTCGGTGATGAGGTCGTCGGCGAGTGCTGTGATGTTCTCGGCGTCGTGGTGCAGCAGCGCGTGGGTGGCGCCGTACCAGGCGCCGTAGATCAGGTTGGCGGCCATGGCCGGGTCCGGGGCATCGGCCGGCGGATCGGGGCGCTCGGCGATGAGCCGGCGGAACGCCTCGGTGTGGGCGTTCTCGGGGGAGACCTGCACCGTCGTCTTGGCATTGACCGGGGTGTGGTCGTAGAGCACGTCGTGCAGTTCGGCGTGTTCGACGTACGCGCGGACCGCGTCGGTGAGCCAGGCGTCCACGCGCCCGATCCAGTCGTCGGCGGGCAGCTTCTGTGCCGCCGCCTGCTGACGCGCGACCAGCCGGTCGATGAACCGCGCGCGCAGCGCCACCATGAGGTCGTTCTTGGAATTGAAGTGCACGTACAGGGTGCCGATGGCGACATCGGCCCGCTCGGTGATCTCGTCGAGGCGCGCGGCGGCGATGCCGCGTTCGATGAAGACCTGCTCGGCGGCGTCCAGCAGGTCCGCGCGGCGCTCCTCGGCGGGTTTGGTTCGCGGCCTGCCCGGTGTGGAACGGCGCTGGCTCATTGCGGGGACTCTACACGGGCCCTGCGGCGTGGACCGAGGTGAGTGAGGCTCCTTCGGCGTCTTCGCGGAGCGGGTGCCGGGGCGCTACGGTGAGGTCTTCGGTGGCAGCGAGAGGGGTCGAGTGATGCGGTTCGGGTTCATCTCGCATGTCGTGGGCGAGGGTGATTCGGCGTCGATCCTGAACGAGGCCGTCGCGGCCGCGGTGTATGCCGAGGAGTGCGGGTTCGATTCGTTCTGGGTGGCGCAGCACCATTTCGGGGCGCAGCGGGCGCACTGCCCGTCGCCGCTGGTGTTGCTGGCGGCGGTGGCCGGGCGGACGAGCCGGATCAGGTTGGGCACGGCGGTGATGATCGGGTCGCTCGCGGATCCGATCCGGCTGGCCGAGGACGCGGCGATGGTGGACGCGCTCAGTGGCGGCCGGCTCGAGCTGGGGCTCGGCGCCGGGGCCGACGCGGCGACCGCGCAGCGCTTCGGCCGCAGTCACGACGACCGGCACGAGCGTTTCCGAGAGACGCTGCACGCGCTCATCGAATTGTTCGGTCCGGCAAGCGATCTGGTGCCCGTCGCGCCGGGCCTGCGGGATCGGCTGTGGCTCGGGACCGCCTCGGACGGCGGGTTCGATCTCGCCGCCGAACTGGACCTCGGCGTGCTCACCGGCCGCAGTTCGTCGCCGCAGGGTCCCCGTGACGAGATCGCCGCCGAGCGGGTGGCGAAATACCGTGCCGCGCAACAGATGGTGGGACGGGCGGCGCGGGTCGGGGTCTCCCGGTCGGTACTGTGCGCCGAGTCCGCGGCTGCCGCGTTCGAGCACATGCGGCCCGGCATCGAGCGATGGGTGACGACCTCGATCGCGGCGGGCCGGTTCCCGCCGGGATTCTCCGCCCGCGACTACATCGACACCGGGCACGGCTATCTCGGTACCGCCGCCGAAGTGGCCGCCGCGATCCGGCGCGACGCGGTGGTCCCGGACGCGACCGAGTTCCTGTGCAATGTGCAGCCCGCCGCCCCCTCGCCGGAGGCGGTGCGCGTCAGCATGCGGCTGTTCGCCGACACCGTCATCGCGCGGTGGACAGATCCGGTAGCGCCTCGATCCTGACGACCGTGTCGGCGAGCTCGTCCAGGACGCGCTCGGAGTGCGAGACCAGCACGACGGCCATGCCGTCGTCGGCGATGTCACGCAGGATCGTCATGATCCTGGCCGCCGAGTCGTCGTCGAGGGCCGCGGTGGGTTCGTCGGCCAGCAGCAGCCGGATGTCGCCGACGAGTGCCCGGGCGATGGCCACGCGCTGGGCCTGCCCGCCGGACAGTTCCCCGGGCAGGCGCCGCGGATCGATGTCGGCCAGGCCGACGCGCGCGAGCGCGGCGCGGGTGATCGCCAGTGACTCGGCGGTGGCGATCCGGGTGCGCAGGCGCGGGCGCAGTGGTTCGGTGACTCCGCGATGGATCGGCCTGCGCGGATCGAGACTGGCCACGGCGTTCTGGAACACCATCCCGACCTGCCCCGCCGGTGGCGGCCCGTCCTCGCCGTCCCAGACGAGCCGGCCAGAACCGGGTGCCTCGATCCCGGCGAGCAGTCGCAGCAGGGTGCTCTTGCCCGCGCCCGACGGCCCGGCCAGGCCGACGATCTCGCCGGGGCGCACCGTGAGATCGACCGGAGCCACCCCGCCACCGCCCGGATAGCGTGTGGTCAGCGCGCTCGCCCGGAGGACAGGGGCCTTGTCCGGCACCGGTTTTCGGGACGGAACACGCGGGGTCTCGACGGGTAGCTCGACCGTCGTCTCGGTGACGGTGCCGTTGTCGACCAGGTACACCCGGTCGGCGTATCTGCGCACCAGGCGCAGGTCGTGGCTGACGATCAGCAGCGCGGCGTCCCCGGCGGTCAGTGCCGTCATGACCCGGTCGGCGTTGGTGTCGTCCAGCGCCGAGGTGGGTTCATCGGCCAGGACCAGGGCGGGGTCGAGGGCGCGCGCGGTCGTCACCGAGCCGCGTTGCAGCATCCCACCCGACCAGGTGAACGGACGCCGGCGGACCCGCTGTGCCGGCTCGGGGATGTCGACGGCCGCGAGATCGTCGACGATCCTGCCCTCGGGCACGCGGCGGCGGGCGATGCGCCAGGGCTGGGCGATATTGGTGCCCACCGACATGATCGGATCCATCGCACCGAAGGGGTCCTGGCCGACGAATCCCAGGACCGTCCCGCGCAGGCGCTGGAAATCGTTGCCCGACACCGGGGCACCGTCGATGAGCACGGTGCCCTCGACGCGCGCACTGCCTGCGAGGGTGCCGAGCAGGGCGCGCAGGATGGTGGTCTTACCGCAGCCGCTCGGCCCCACCACCGCCACGGTCTCGCCGCGTCGCACCGTGAGCGAGACATCGCGCAGCACCGGTTCGGCCGTGCCGTAGGCGACGGTCAGCCCGCGCAGTTCGGCGATCACACTCATCGAGTTCCCCTGTCGTCGCGCAGGCCCTCGGCGATCAGGTTCGCCGCGGCGGCCATGGCCAGAATGGCCACCGCGGGCGCGATGAGCAGCCACGGTGCCGCACCGAGGAATCGGCGCGCGTCGCCGAGCATCGCGCCCAGTTCGGCCTCGGGCATCTGCACCCCGAGACCCAGAAACGACAAACCGGCCAGCGCGACCACTATGCCGCCGAGCCGCAGGGTCGCCACGATCAGGAACGGGCCGAGGACGGCGGGCAGCAGATGCCGGACCCCGATCGCGGGCCTGCTCACCCCGGCCACGCGCGCCGCGACCACATACGGCCGGGCGCGTGCTTCCAGGGTGAGTGCCCGCGCGACGCGGGCGTCGGCGGCCCAGCTCGCGATCACCAGCGCGAGCAGCAGTTCGAGATAGCCGGGACCGAGCAGGCCGACCACGGCCAGGGCGAGCACCAGACTCGGGATCGCCAGCACGACATCGACCACCCGCGACACCGCCCGGTCGATCCGTCCGCCGTAGAGCCCGGCGCCGAGCCCGACCAGCAGACTGATCGTCGCCGACCCGGCCAGCACGACGAACGCCGACAGCAGCGACAACCGCAGCCCGTGCATCACGCGAGCGAACTGATCCCGCCCGTAATGGTCGGTGCCCAGCCAGAATTCGGCGTTCGGCGCGACCAGCTTCGCCCCGTAGTGCGGTTCGTTCGGCGGGTACTTCGCCAGCAGCGGGCCCACGGCCGCCAGCAGCAGCAACAGTCCCAGCAGCACGGTGCCCGCGAGCACCGACGGCGGCAGACGACGACGGGTCACGCGGCGACCTCGATCCGGCGATCGATCACCGCGGACAGCAGGTCGGCGACCAGACTGCTCACCACATAGCTCGCGGTGGCGAACACGGTGAACGCCTGGATGACCGGCAGATCGCGGGTCTTCACCGACTCCACCACATACGCGCCGAGCCCCGGCCAGGTGAACACCGTCTCCACCACGGTCGCGCCGCCCAGCAGCACGGCGGTGCCGACCGCCAGCGCGTGCAGCGACGGCACGGCACTGTTGGGCAGTCCGTGCCGCCACAGCAGCCGCCACCGCGACGCGCCCCTGGCGCGCAACACGTCCGCGGTCGGTGACTCGAGGAAGGCCAGCAGATTCGCCCGCAGCAACCGCGACCAGGAATCCGACAGGCCCACCGCCAGGCAGACCGCGGGCAGCCACACCTGTGCCCAGGTGCCGTCGAGCGCGGCCTTGCCGAAGCCCAGCCCGACGACGAACACCTGGATCAGCAGCAGCGCCACCACGAAACTCGGCACCGAGGTGAACACCAGTGCCAGCCAGCGGGTGCCGTGATCGGGCCACCGCCGTGGCGACCGGGCCGCGATCACGCCCAGCGCCACCGACAGCATCACGGCCACGGCCAGCGCCGACGACGCCAGGATCAGGGTGGCGGGCAGCCGTTCGGCGAACTCACCGGCCACCGGCCGTCCCGAGACGAACGACAACCCGAGATCGCCGCGCAGCACACCCCACAGCCAGTGCGCGTACTGCTCCGGCGCGGAACGGTCCAGGTGCAGGGTCTGCTCGAGGTCACCGATCTGCTCCGGTGTGGGTTCGGGAACACCCTGCGCGACCAGGATCATCCGGGCCGGGTCGCCCGGCGCCAGCGGTAACAGTGCCCAGATGAGCACGCTGGCGCCGAGCAGGGTCAGCACGGCCTCGACGACCCGGCGGCGGGCCAGGGCGAGTGGACGCACCCTCGCCCGTTATTCGCCGGTCCGGCTGGTGAGGTGCCTGCGGACGTTCGACACCCGGTAGTCGGCCCATTCGGGGCCGGTGACCACGGTGAAGTACTTGAACGTCCCGGCCACCACGTAAGCCTGCTCGCGCACCAGGATCTCCTGGGCGCGCGCCAGCAGCGCGTCACGTCGCGCGGTGTCGAACTCGCCGCGCAGTTGCGCGCCGATCGCGTCGATCTCCGGGTTGCTCACGCCCTGGGCGTTCGACGATCCACCGGTGGTCCAGCGCACCAGGTAGGGCTGGATCGGGTCGGCGGTGCCGGAGAGCGAACCGCTCAGCGCCACCGACGATTCCCACGCGCCGGGGTCCTTCTTGACGGCGGCGGAGTCCTCGGCATTGTTGATCTGCAGGTCGAAACCGGCCCGCGCGACCTGGTCCTTCATCGCGATCGCGACATCGTTGGTCTCCGGGCCCTGGGCCTGGGTCACGAACCGCACCACCAGCTTGCGGCCGTCCTTGGCCCGGATGCCGTCGGCGCCGGGCGCCCAGCCCGCCGCGTCCAGCAGGCGCTTCGCCTCGTCCAGATCGTGGACCTGGTTGTCCTGGGCGAACGACATCGACGGCGGGTACAGGCCGGTGGCGGCCGCGAACTGGCCGTTGCCGACGTCTTCGGCGATCCCCGCGTAGTCGATCGACGCGGTGAACGCCTTGCGGACGGCGGTGTCGGTGAAGATGCCCGCCTTCAGGTTCATCTCCACCAGCAGCGACTGCAGCGCCTGCTCGGAGGACAGCACGTGCATGTCGCTGTCGCCGCGCAGTTCCAGCTTCGCCGAGGTGGACGGGTAGAACGCCATATCGGCCTCACCGCTGCGCACCCCGGCCAGCCGGGCCTGCTCGTCGGGCACGACGCGGACCGTGACGCCCTTCAGCGGCGGCGTTCCCTCCCAATGCTTCTGGTAGGGGGCGAGCACGAGATTGTCCGGGCTCCACGCGGTGATCGCGTAGGGCCCCGAGTACGCGCCCGCGCCGACGATCTTCGCCGAGTCACCGCCCGCGGCCTGCACGGCGGCGACGTCGTAGATCTGCAGCGAGTTGTCGCGCGCCGCGAGGGCGGCGGGCACCATGGCGTTCGGCGCGGGGGTGGTAATGACCACCTTGGCGCCGTCCACGGTCACCGTCGTCGCCTTGTCCAGGTACACCCTGGCCGCCGACGATTCGGCGATCTGCCGGGTCAGAGCCGCGGCCACGGCGGCGGCGTCGACCGGCTTGCCGTTCTGGAAGGTGACACCGTCGCGCAGCGTCACGATCCAGCGGGTGTCGCCGTCGCGCACCACCGATTCGGCCAGCCAGGGCGCGATCTCGCCGGACTCGGTGACCTGCAGCAGGTTCTCCGCGACACCCCAGTCGAACAGCCAGTTCGTGCCGGTACCCGCCGGGTCGAGACCGGCGATCTTGTAGGAGTTGTAGATCGTCAGGGTGCCGTCACCGGCTTCGCGCAGCGCCCGTGCCGCGGCGGCACCACCGTCGGTGGCCTCGCCCGCGCATCCGGTGACCATCAGGGTGGCCGCGAGCAGCGCGGCCAGCACGCCTGCGGCGCGGGAACGGCGCCGCCGCCCGGTCCGGGCATGGTCGGACAGCCGCAGGGCATCGTGCCTGCGGCGAGTGAGCACTCGCATTTCTCATCCTCGTGAAGCTAGATCCTGAAGCGGTGCAGGTATCCTGGCTCCCGGATCAACGCTCGCCTTCGGCCTTCCAACCCAGGAAGGTCGTGGCCATGGATGAAGGTCTGCTCCTCGGTCACAGTTGCGGGACAGCCCCGGATTCGCACCGGTGTTCCCTGCGGAAGTGAACCTAGCGGACGGGGCACGCCGGTGGGGGAACGGGCGGGGTCAGGTCGCTGTCGCTGACGGTGTATGTCAGCGGGGGATAGGTGAAATCCGTCTCGGTGTTCTCGCGTCGTCGCAGGGCGTGGAACTCGCGTCGCTGTTCGTCGTCGGCCGTGGTGAGGCGCGCACCCCGGTGCAGGTAGGGGTGTCCGTCGCGGAAGTGGAGAACAGTCTTCGATGTCCGGAAGGTGACGCCCAGCCACTCGTTCTCCGTGGTCCGGGCGGCCGTGTCCAGCACGATCTTGTGCCGGAGGAGCCGATTCGTGGCGACCGAGAACACCACGACGCCGTGGTGGGTCAGGGGGATGTCGAATCTCTTGCCGGAGTTCTTCGGTTCGACGATCAGCGTGCGCGGCGGGAGCTCGGGATACCGGTAGCAGGAGAAGACGGCGATGAACGACTCGTCGGCCAGATCGAGGGCCTGATCGGAATGGCTGCCCATGGTCGCGTAGGCATTGGTGTAGCGCTCGGCGAGCGCGTTGTCGAAGGCCGCCGGGAGTTCGGCGCGGGCCTGGATCCGCCGGGCCAGACGCTCGTGCACGGTCGCGAAGTGCTGGGCGGGACGGCCGTAGCGCGCGGTGGTGCGGACGAGCGGGATGCCGCCGGTGGCATCGATTCTGGTCAGCACGGCGCCGCGGCGGCCCTTGCCGAGGTCTTCCCAGTCGACGGAGGCGGCGAGTGCGGTGAACAGGTCGTCCTCGACCGGCAGCGGGTAGGTGACGATCCCGTCCGGGAGGCTAGATCCGGGGAGCAAGGTAGTCCCCGGTGTTCATGCTGAAGCGGAACCGGTCGCCGTAATCGATGAAGGACACGGACCGGTTCTCCTCGGCGTAGAGCTCGCGCAGCGCGTCCATGCCCTCCTCGGTGGGCGGCTCCAGCGGGATCAGGCCGGTACCCGGGTCGAGGAAGGTGCGGCCGTCGCGGTGCACGGCCTCGGTGGTCGAACAGCGCACCACATAGCCCAGGCGGGTCGGCAGCAGCGCGGCGTCCAGCGTCGACGGCCGGATCTCGTGGGTGTAGAGGCGATTGGTGGACAGCGGCATGAACAAGACCGAGCCGGGGTAGAGGGTGACGCTGAATCGTGCCGGGAGGCCGGTCTTCTCGGCCGGATTCTTGAGGCGGAAACGCAGGCTGGTGAGCCCGCTGACACCTCGCACGCCGTAGTCGAACGGGTTCTCGGGCAGGGGCTCGAGCTCGTCGAGGCCGTCGTAGAAGGTGCAGAAGGCCATGATCCCGTCGACGGGCATGTCCTTGGTCTTGTCGGCGTGGGCCGAGATCTTGGCCTTGGACTGTTTGCGCTCGGCCGTGGCGTGCGTGTTGTGATAGATCTGCGCCAGCACGTGATTGAGCGGGGCATGACCACGGAAGAGGGTGGCGGCCTCCCGGTTCAGGGCCTCGACGATGCTGGTATCGGTCGCGCGGAAGGTCTCGGTCGGTCCCGAGAGATTCGTGGAGCAGCGCAGCAGGCGGAAACGCAGATCGTCACCGTCCCGCGTGACGGGCGTCAGATAGATCCCGGTGCGATGTGCTGTGCCCGTCTTGGTGGATTCGGTCAGCGACTGGAACGTGTGCTCCGCGCTGATCCGTCCGAAATGGTCGTCGTCGAGGTCGAAGAACCGGCGATAGTGCACGCCCACACCGTGCACCCGAACCGGCACCCGGCCCGCGTCGACGCGCACCCACGAATCCTCCGCGGCGACACCGTGCGACAGCTCGCGGATCACCGACACTCGTGCGGCGGCCCGCAGTGAACGGCCGCCGATCGCCGACAGGTCACCACAGAGGTACACGGCCTTTCCCGCGAGATCGACGGAACCGGTGGCGAGATCCTCCGGCCCAATCACCACTCCGGGGAAATCCCGGACCACCGCACTGTCGCGCATCTGCGCGGGCGCCACCAGCACACTGCCCGCCGCATCCATCCGAGCCTCTGCCATGGACATCGAGCAGTCCCCCCGTCGTTCCCCGACCTCACCGTGCGCCGACAGCCCGCCCCTGCACTGTGTTTCGACACGCGAGAACCAGTCTGCCGTTCGCAGATTAGCGGATCTACTCGTCGCGGTGTCCGGCTGCGCCGACGGCACCCTGCGGGTCTCCCTCGGCATGGACTGTGGGAACTGGACTGGGAGCACACCTTCGGGTGAACCGGCCTGACGGTATCAGTGCACGGCGGGCACCCGGTCCACGGAAACGTCTGCCGCCCGGTCGGTTCGGGTGATCAGGAAACCGAAGGCGGCCGCGAGGACGTACATCAGCACCGAATAGACGGCGGCGGGGATCGCGGCCTCGGAGCTTTCCAGGACACTGAGCGCGATGGTCATGGCCACGGCCGTGTTGTGGATGCCGACCTCCATCGACGTCGCGATCGCCTGGGGGCGGGCCAGCCGGAGCAGGCGGGCGCCCGTGTAGCCCAGGGCGAGGCTCGACAGGCAGAACAGGGCGGTGACCAGGCCGACCTGACGCGCGTAGTCGGCGACATTGTCGCGTTCGGCCACCAGCGCACCGACCGAGACCAGGGCGAGCACCCCGACGGAGAAGATGCGGACCGGCCGATCCGCGGCGGTCGCGAAGGCGGGGGAGAGACGGCGCACGATCATGCCGATCGCCACCGGCGCCAGCACGATCGCGATCACCTGCACCACCTTGCCGAACTGCAGGCCGACTTCACCGTCGGCACCGAAATAGCCGATGGCGAAATTGGTGATGATCGGGACGGTGATGGCGGCCAGCACGGCGTTGATCGCGGTGAGCGTGATGTTCAGGGCCACGTCACCGCGGAAGAGGTGGCTGTAGAGATTGGCGGTGGTGCCACCGGGCGAGGCGGCCAGCAGCATCATGCCGATGGCCAGCAACGGCGCCAGGTCGAACAGTTCGATCAGACCGAACGCGAGTGCGGGCAGGGCGAACAGTTGCAGGGCCAGCGCGACCAGCACGGCCCTCGGTGAGCGCCCGATCCGGCGGAAGTCGCCGACGGTGAGGGTGAGGCCCAGCCCGAACATGATGATGGCGAGCGCGCTCGGCAACCCGATAGTGATCAGGGCGGAGGATTCCATTGGCCAACTCTCGATTCTGGGAGGAGAGCGCAGACGCGCGGCGGTGAGGAGGTCACCCACGCCGCAATGTAATCGCCGCTTACATGACTGTCAAGCGACCGTGGCGACGGCCTTCCACCACGTCACGACGCGCTCGACGACGGGATCCGGAGTGCGGACCCATTCGATGTGCCCATTGCTCGCGCCGGGCGGAACGTCTGCGGCGCGGTAGTCCCAGCGGGTCGCGGCACCGGGCGCGAAGAGCTTGCGGGCGAAGTCGTCGATGCCGGATTCGGGTGCCAGGGAATCGTTTTCCAGCGCGATCACCAGGGCGGGGATGTCGATGGGGTGCTGCGCGGGAAACGGCGGTCGGCCGGTGAGCACCATGCGGGCCCACTCGCGCATCATGGTGCGCGCGCCGGGGGCGCCGAACGCGGGCGGCGGAAGGTAGCCGAACGCCGCGGTCAGTGCCGGGATCATGGCGGCCATGGCGGCGACGTGCAGGCCGTATCCGGCGAAGTGGCGGTGGTGCGGGAGGCAGCCGCCGATCGTCACGAGCCCGTCCACGCCGGGATGGTTGATCACGTGCCCGGCGGCGAGCTGGGCGCCGAGGCTGTGGCCCAGCACGATCACCGGCCGGGTGGGATGGTGGCGGCGGAGCTGGGTCACCGCATCGGTGATGGTGTCGATCTCGTCCGCGTAGGACCAGTCGTGCGCGCGCGCCGCGCGGGGCCCACCGCGCTCGAACCCGCGGCGCGGCAAGGCGTGTGCGTCCCAGCCGTGCTCGCCGAACGCGCGGACCACCGGGGTGTAGAAGCGGGAGCCGATGGCCATCGCCGGTGCGATTAGGATGATAGGGGCCTCGCTGTGCGGGTCCATCGCTGCGCCGATGTCGTCGGTGCTGGTCACTCTGTGCTCCTCGGGGTGTTCACGCTGTCGACCGCGTGCTGCGGAACCCCTAATGTAAGCGCTGAGTACATCGATGGGTGCGGGTGGGTCCTCCGGGCGGCCGGATCGCCCCGTCTGCGCTGGTCCCGGCCTCGATGCCGGTCGGCGTCGTCGTGCGGACGCGCAGCGGGTGGCTACTCGTCGACAGCCGCGGCGGGGCGTAGGTCGAGGATCGAGTTGATCGTCGCGCGGACCCGGTCGGTGAGTTCGCCGGGCGCGCCGACATCGAACTTCCCGTGCAGGTACAGGAACGCCAGGCCGTGCACCAGCGCCCACATCGCGGTCGCCAGCGCTTCCTCATCGGACTCCGGAAAGGCTTGCCGCACAATCGATCGCACGTATTCGTGGATGGCGGTGGTGGCCGCGACCCGCTCGGGGCTGGTGGGGTCGCAGGGCTCGGAGAACATGGCGCGGAAGAGCCCGGGACGTTTCAGGGCGAACTGGATGTAGGCGACGGCGATCGCGGTGAAGTCGTCGGCGTTCGTGGGGGCGGGGTTGGCGGCGACGAGATCGGCCGCGAGTTCCCGGTATCCGACCGCCGCCACCGCGGCCAGCAGGGCGTCGCGGTCGGCGAAGTGCCGGTAGGGCGCCGCCGTAGAGACGCCCGCGCGGCGCGCGGCGGCGCGCAGGGAGAGCTCGCCGCCGTCCTCTTCGAGCAGCTCTACTGCTGCGCGAACGAGCGCGGCCGGGAGGTCGCCGTGGTGATACGGCGCGTTCTGCGGTGCCATGGAGTCAATTTAACAACCACGTGCCGACAGCGATCCGCCTGTCGAGCGGTTCGGGCACCGCAGAACGCCGAATCGAGACCAGGATCAGTTCAGCGCCGTCTTCAGCGCGTCGATGGCGAGGGCACGGGCGACGTTCGCGGCGCGGGTGTCGCGCAGGCTGTCCAGCAGCAGGAAATCGTGGACCATGCCGGCGACCCGGACGGAGGTGACGTCGACTCCGGCCTCGCGCAGTTTGTTGGCGTACTGCTCGCCTTCGTCGCGGAGCACGTCGGCTTCGTCGGTGATCACGAGCGTGGGAGGCAGCCCTTTCAGGTCCTCCAGTGAGGCTTGCAGCGGGGAGGCGTACTTTTCCGCGCGTTGGGAGGGGTCGGTGGTGTAGGCGTCCCAGAACCATTTCATGCCGTCGCGGGTGAGGTAGTAGCCCTCGGCGAACTGCAGGTAGGAGGGGGTGTCGAAGTCGGCGTTGGTCACCGGGTAGAGCAGGACCTGGGCTTTGAGGTCGATGCCGCCGCGGTCCTTGTTCATGAGGGCGAAGACCGCGGACATGCAGCCGCCGACGGATTCGCCGGTGACGGCGATGCGGCTGGTGTCGAGTCCGTGTTCGGCGCCGTGTTGGAGGACCCACTGGCCGACGGCGTAGTTCTGTTCGACCTGGGTGGGGTAGTGCTTTTCCGGTGCTCGGTCGTAGACGGGGAAGACGCCGGCGGCGCCTGCGCCGACGGCGAGTTCGCGGAAGAGGCGGTCGTGGGTTTTGTCGTCGCCGAAGACCCAGCCGGCGCCGTGGATGTAGAACACGACGGGTAGTGGGCCGGTGGCGCCTTTGGGGCGGATGATGCGGGTGCGGACGGTGCCCCATTCGCCGGCGTCGACGTCGACCCATTCCTCGTCGACGTCCGGGCGTGCCACGCCCTCGCCGCGCTGCAGGTCGACCAGGATCTGGCGGCCCTGCTCGGGTGGGACTTCATAGATGCGGGGGTGCGGATCGGTCGCCTCGGCGAGTTCTTTGGCGGCCGGTTCGAGGTAGGGGGTGATCGGGGGCGGAAGCGCGGTCATTCGTCTCTCCCTTGGTGAAGGTCCGGCCGCGGACCGCCCGCCACGGCGGGCGAAAAGTCGACTACGGCAGCTTCTTTCGGCAGGTGGAACGCCGGGAACCAACTTCTGGCAGTTGGTGATTTGCTCGACTGTTGCCACTATTCCCCTTCGGCGACGGGGGTGTCAAGGACCATTGTGATCACCGTCCACATTGCTCGGAATCACGGCTCGATGGGCCGGAGTGTGCGGGTCGTCGACAGCAGATGTTATCGTTGTTTACATAATATCGAGACCAGTTGATGTATACGATGCTTACAGGTGCTGGTCTGTGCCGGATGTGAACGTGGAGACGGGAGGCGAGGGTGAAGAACTCGGTGAAGGACGCCGGTGCCAAACTGATGAATCTGGGGCACCGGATCATTCTGCGCGTCAGCGGCAACAGGGTGCTGGCCAATCCCTTCGGCATGCCGGTCGTCGAACTGCACACCGTGGGACGCAAGTCGGGTCAGCCCCGGTCGTGCTACCTGACCAGCCCGGTGCACGACGAGCAGCGGGTGGTGCTCGTGGCCTCCAAGGGCGGCGACGACCGCGACCCGGACTGGTACCGGAATCTGCGCGCCACGCCCGAGGCGGAACTGGTGATCGCCGGTCGGCGCCGGAAAGTGCGTGCCCGGACCGCGACTTCCGCGGAGAAAGCGGTGCTCTGGCCGCAGATCACGGCCGCCTACAAGGGTTATGCCGACTATCAGAAGCGCACGAGCCGAGACATCCCGGTGGTGATCTGCGAGCTGCTCGGGGAATAGCCGTGCCGACGGCCACGGCTGTCGGGGGCTTCGTGCAGAATGTGATGGTGGATGTTGGACCGAGGACGGAGTTCGGGGTGCTGGTCGCAGTGAGATCGATGGGTGTCGCGACCCCTGTCCGCGGTTAGTTCGATGTCGGATCACGATGCGGGCCGCTACGACGCCGTCGAACGGCTGCGCCGGAAGTGGGAAGAGGCCAAAGCCGAGGACAGCGGGTCCAATGTGGTCCGGTTGCCGCGGCGGCCACGGCGCGGCAGGCACGATATCGGCGACGACGCCCGGCAGCGGCCCTGGGGGTCCGGGGCGGTCGACGATCCGGCGCCCACCCGGCCGGTGACCCGTGCGGAGCTGGAACGCGAATCCGGATCATGGCTGGCCGCGGCGACGCCGCCGGAGGACGGCGAGCGGGAGAACACCGTGGTCGACTTCGAGGCGTCGCGGCGTCGACGCGCCGATTCCGGGGCCAGGGCCGTGCGGCCGAGGGTGATGCCGCGCAGAATCGACAACGGCGAGAAGCGTCAGGGTGGCGAGAGCGATCCGGCGCCCGGCGGACCCGGTCGATAGTCCGCGTCGCCTCCTGATCGAACACCGATGAGTTTCGGACGCGGAGGAGGTCTGCACGGGTATGAGAAAACTGATCTACGGGATCGGCGTGTCCCTGGACGGCTACATCAACGACCGCGACGGCAAGATCGACTGGACCGACCCGGACGACGAACTGCACCAGTTCCACAACGACCGCTACCGCGAGCTCGAGATCGCGCTGCACGGCAGGCGCCTCTACGAGCTGATGGCGGAGTACTGGCCACACGTGCCCGCGGACGCGCCGCCCATCCAGCGCGAATTCGGTGAGCTGTGGACCGCGAAACCGAAGGTCGTGTTCTCGCGCACGTTGCCGGAGGTCGAGTGGAACAGCACCCTGGTCACGGACGATGCCGTCGAGCGGGTGCGCGAGCTCAAGGCGGGCGGCGACGGGATCATGGAGGTCGGCGGCGCGAGCCTGGCGGCCGCGCTCATGCCGCACGGGCTCATCGACGAGTACCAGGTCTACGTCTCGCCGATGATCCTCGGTGGCGGCACACCCATGTTCCCGCCGCTGGATCAGCGCATCCCGTTGCGTCTGGTGCAGACGCGGCATTTCGCGACCGCGGAGCTGCTGCGCTACGTCGTGGCCTAGCGGAAGTAGGGGTAGTCCTGGATCCAGTGGAAGCCGCGGCTGCGCAGGGTGAAGCTGTCCGGGTCGATGCGCGCGAGGGTGATCTCCACCGGACGGTCGTGCAGGGTTCCGCGCAGAGAGAGCTGGTCGGCGCCCGGCCGGTCGGTGGTGAGTGTCGCGAAGGGCCGGGGCGCCGCCTCGGCGGAGAGTTCCAGGTGTCCATCGGGTAGGAAGCCGGATCGGACGGTGATCAGCTCGCCGTTCATGCGCTGGTAGGTCGCCGTGCCGGGGCGATCGAAAACCAGCCGCTGCCACCGGGTTTCGTCGGTGGTGAGCGGCGCGACCGCCGCGCCGTCGAGGACGAACGCGCGGACCTCCCAGATTCCGTACAGCTCGGAGCGGGGGCTGGCGGCACTGTATTGCTCCTGCCAGACGACCCATCGGTCGTAACCGCTGCCCAGGGCGACCCAGAGGCCGAGCGCTGCCACGAGCCAGGCCGCGCGACGATTCCGGCGCGCGTCGGCGAACAGGGCCGGTGCGTGCAGGGGGCCACACGCGCGTTGCCGCAGGAACAGGTCTGTCAGCTGACGCAGATACGGGGCGAGCAGGATCAGGCTCATGACCAGCAGGTGCGCGGAGAGCAGCTTCTCCGGGATGTCGAAGGTCAGGTTCAGCAGCAGGATCTGCGCGGTACTCGCCAGGGCCAGCGCGGCGCCGAGCACCGCGGTCCGGGAGACGAACAGCAGCAGCCCCGCGACGACCTCGACCGCGCCCAGGGTCATCTGATAGGCGGGGGAGCCGCCGACCTGCAACCACAGCACCGAGGCCGGACTCAGCTCGCCGTAGGGCTGGAGCAGTTGCGCCAGACTCGGCGCGGGCATCTGGGTGGGGATGAGCTTGGCGAACCCGAACCCGATCATCTGTCCGCCCAGACACAACCGTAGGAACAGGGCGAACCAGGCCGACAGCCGCGGGGCGGACGTGCGCGCGTCCACGGCCGTCCAGACGGCGGTGCCGACCGTGGCGACGAGCAGTAGGCACAGCACCAGGACCCAGACCGCGGTCTGGTCACCGGCACCCGAATCCGTGCGCAGGGTCGCGTCGACGCCGAAGAACGCGCGCCCCACCCAGCCGGTGAGCGGGTCGGTGAACGGGATGTTCCACGGCCCCGGGTATTCGCGGATCCAGCGGCCCGCGATACCGAGCAGCGCGAACGGGATATAGGTGGTGAGCAGGCAGTACAGGCCGAAGTAGACGACGGCGAACCGGAACGCGACCATCGACGGGCGGCGCCGGTTCGGTGGCGCGACAGGGGTTTCCGTCTCGATCACCACTGCATCCTCGGGTCTTCGGTGGGGTCGGCGTACGGGTCGGGGCAGCCCTGGCCGACGGCCGACGGGCGCAGTTCGTAGTGCCAGGGTTCGTTGGCGTAGGTCTGGCACAGGCCGTAGGCGGCGCCGTGGCGCGAGAGCCACGTCGTGGCGGCGGTGGGGCCGAGATCGACCGCGTCGCCGGAGACGTGCGCCGAGCGGTCGGGGGTGGCGACCCACCGGGCCGCCTCGGTCTCGGAGCCGTACTTCGCGACCGCCTCCCGCAGGAGCCGGCGCTGGTCCGCGGCGGTACGCCAGCCGCTGGTGACGACGACCTCGACGCCGTCGGCACTGGCATCGGTGGCCGCCTGCCGCAGCGCGGCGAGCAGAGCCGGGTCGAGGTTGGTGACGGTCGGGATGTCGTCGGTGAAGACCGTGGCGCCGGGGGTGTCGTGGGGTGCGTCCAGAGGGAGATCGACGAACGGTGTCTTCTCGAGGGCGAGGGAATCCGGCAGCCGGTCCGCGACGATCACGGCCGTCGCCGCGACGGACGCCACGACCGCGGTGCCGATGATCCAGCGGGCCAGGCGGCCGGCCTGTGCTGGTCGGTGAGTTCTCATGCCCCGAGTCAAGAACGGCGAGTGTTGCCGGGCCGTATGCGGTTTTCGATACGCGGACCATATGTACCGGTGCCTAGCATCGGGGTATGCGTGTGCTCATCGTCGAGGACGAGCCCTACCTGGCCGAGGCCATCCGGGACGGTCTGCGCCTGGAGGCGATCGCCGCCGATATCGCCGGTGACGGGAACACCGCGCTGGAGCTGCTCGCCGTCAACAGCTACGACATCGCCGTGCTCGACCGCGACATCCCCGGCCCGACCGGCGACGAGGTCGCCGCGCGGATCGTCGCCTCCGGCCGCGGGACGCCCATCCTCATGCTCACCGCCGCCGACCGGCTCGACGACAAGGCCAGCGGTTTCGAGCTCGGTGCCGACGACTACCTGACCAAACCGTTCGCGCTGCGCGAGCTGGTGCTGCGATTGCGCGCGCTCGACCGCCGCCGCGCCCATCACCGGCCACCGGTGCGCGAGATCGCGGGTCTGCGGGTGGACCCGTTCCGGCGCGAGGTCTATCGCGACGGCCGCTACATCGCGCTGACCCGCAAGCAGTTCGCGGTGCTCGAGGTGCTGGTCGCGGCCGAAGGCGGGGTCGTGAGCGCCGAGGAACTGCTGGAACGGGCGTGGGACGAGAACGCCGACCCGTTCACCAACGCCGTGCGGATCACCGTCTCGGCCTTGCGTAAACGCCTGGGCGAGCCGTGGATCATCGCCACCGTCGCCGGAGTCGGCTACCACATCAGTGAGGACGCCGGGCATGGCTAGGGTCCCGGGTCTGAGCGTGCGGCTCAAGCTCACCCTGAGCTACGCGGGATTCATCATGGTCGCGGGCGCACTGGTGCTGGCGGCCGGGCTCGTGTTCTACCTGTACTTCCTGCCCAACGGCTGGATCTATGCCCCGACCGGGGAATTCCTGATCGACCGTTCGCTGCTGCTGCGCTCCTTCGCGCCGTTCATGGCGGTGGCTCTGCTGTGCCTGCTGGTGTTCGGGCTGCTGGGTGGCTGGCTGCTCGCGGGCTGGATGCTCGCGCCGCTGGCGCGCATCACCGCCGCGGCCGGGGCGGCCGCGAACGGCTCACTGGCGCACCGGATCCGGCTGCCGGGCCGCCGCGACGAATTGCGCGATCTCGCCGACACCTTCGACACCATGCTGGCCCGGCTCGAGGCACACGTCGGTGAGGCACAGCGCTTCGCCGCCAACGCCTCCCACGAACTGCGCACCCCGCTGGCGATCACGAGAACATTGCTGGACGTGGCCGCCGCGGATCCCGGACACGACAGCGCCGAACTGGTCGAGCGGCTGTCGGCGGTCAACGCCAGAGCCATCGACCTGACCGAAGCGCTGCTGCTGCTCAGCCGGGCGGGCAGGCAGTCCGCCACCGAACTCGTCGACCTGTCGCTCGTCGCCGAGGAAGCCGCCGAAACGCTGCTCCCGCTCGCCGAAGGACACGGCGTCACGCTCGACACCACCGGCGAGCGCGCCCGCACCCTCGGTTCACACGCCCTGCTGCTACAGCTGACGACCAACCTCGTGCACAACGCCATCGTCCACAATGTGCCCGAGCGGGGCACGGTGTGGGTCGCCACCGGCACCTACCCCGGCGGTGTCGCGCTCACGGTCGAGAGCACGGGGCCACCGCTGCGCCCGGAACTCGTCGCGATTCTGGTGGAACCGTTCCAGCGGGGCTCCGATCGTGCCCGTGCCCACCACACCGGCGTCGGTCTCGGCCTGGCCATCGTCGACAGCATCACCCGCGCGCACTCCGGGACGCTGACGCTCACACCGCGCGCGGCGGGCGGGCTCCGGGTCACCGTGTGCCTGCCCGCGTCCGGCCGGGCTCAGTTCGGGAGCGTGCCCGCGCCGATGGCCAGGTAGGCCGTCATCGAGACGAGCAGGAACCAGCCCGCGCCCTGCCACGGCCGCCAGCTCCGGTCGGCGCGGAACCGCAGGAAGGTCTGCACGAGCGCGCCCAGGCCACCGGCCAGCAGGACGAGGGCGGGGCCGAAGAGCACGGCCGTCTTGGCCGCGTCGTCGCACAGGCGCGACTCCGCGGCGGCGCAGGCGTCCCGGTTCGCCGCCCATACGGTGGCGAGTACGCAGACCACCGCGGCCACCGCGATCACCGACAGGCCGTAGATCACCGCCTGCCGGAAGGTCCGGTCGCCGGGTTCACGCAGGTCGTCGGCCAAAGCGGGCACCTCCCGGGCACTGGGCTGCGGGTCGTCTCTCCATCAGAGCACACGACACGCGAACGCGCGACGATCACCGGACGAGGGGTCCGGTGATCGTCAGCGCGCGGGTCGGGTGGTCACCGGGTGCGCGCGGGGAGGGTGCCGCGGCGCTCGTAGGCGATCCAGGCGAAGATCGCGGCGAGCACCAGCGGGAAGATCGCCATCTCCGGATGGCCCGCGATGAACGCCTGGGTGGCGGCGGCCAGCACGGTGAGCACCGACAGTCCGGCGGCGGCCAGGGCGCTCAGACGCGGCACCATCAGGCCGATACCGCCGGCGACCTCCACGACGCCGATGAAGACCAGCAGCCCGAGCGGGATGGTGAGATTCTCCGGCGGGTTCTCCATCAGGGTGCGCGGGATGACGAGCTTCGGGCCGCCCGAGGCGATCACGAAGAACAGGCCGAGCACGATCTGCAGGGTCCACAGGAAGCGGTTGCGGATCTTCCCGGGGCGGTAGGTGGTGGTGTCGGTGAGGGCGGAGGCGGTGGCGGTGGTCATGTCGTGTCCTTCGGATCGGTGCGCCGGGTGGGTGGCGCGGTTATCGGTAAGGACGGGGCGTCATCGCGGAATTCATCGGCGAGGGCGAGGAATTTCCGGCGGGCGGGTATCACCGCAGTTGCGGAGGCGCATCGAAGCGGCGAAGGCCCCGTTTCCCGGCGCCCGGCGGGCCTAGGCTCGGCCTGGCCCCGATCGACTCAGCCGAGGAGGTTCGTCATGCCGAAGTACCTGTGGCGCGTCAGCTATCTCCAGGACGGGGCCGAAGGGCTCCTCGCGCAGGGCGGCAGTGCGCGCCGCGCCGCGATCACCGAGATGGTCGAGAGCGTTGGCGGCGAAGTGGAGGCCTGTTACTTCGCTTTCGGCGAGGACGACCTGTTCGTCATCGGCGACGTCCCCGACGATGTCGCCGCCGCCGCGCTCGCCATCCGCACCGCGGCCGCGGGCGCCGCCGTCTCACACACGATCGGCTTGCTGACACCGGAACAGGTCGATGAGGCCGTCGCCAGGGAAGTCACCTACCGGCCACCCGCGTAATCTGACCGGAATTCCGCGATATCCGGCGCTGAATATTCTGGAGTGGCACAGCCCATACCGGACGAGCGATGGTGTCCGGGAATACGTGCTGATGCTATTCGCCCTGGCCGGGGCGGTGCGCCGGTGTTGTTTCGGTGGACGGAATTCGGTGAGTGTGCTCACAGGAAATAGTCCTTTCGCGGTGCCGATCCGGTGTTCTACCGGTGCTACCGCGAATTCGGCACGGCGAAGTTGAGAATTGTCTGTGTATTCCGGTCCGGGCTCTTCGGAAGCATTCAGTAAGGTCGTTCATTGTGACGGCCTGACGATGCGGCCGCGTAGGGGATTCGGAAGGAGTGCGGAGAATGAGTCGTTCGGGGCCTGGATACGACGCGTGCCGGGACGCGATCGAACTCGCCGTGCGTGCGCCGTCGGTGCACAACACCCAGCCCTGGCGCTGGCGGGTCGGCACGGACCGGGTGGACCTGTTCGCGGACTTCGGTGCCCGGCTGACGGCCACCGACCCCCTGAACCGCGCCCTCATGGTCAGCTGTGGCGCGGCGCTGCATCATCTCGATGTCGCCTTCGCCATGCTCGGCTGGCGCGCCGAGATCCAACGCCTGCCCGATCCCGACAGGCCCGACCATCTGGCCACCGTCCGCCTCACACCCCAGCCGCCCACACCCGCCGACATCCGGCGGGCCGCGGCCATCCTCGAGCGCCGATCCGATCGGCGCCGATTCCCCGGGCCGCCGGTCGCCCCCGCCGACCTGCGCGCGGTCTCGCGCTGCGCCAGCCGGTACGGGTCGGCGGCCCGCCACGTCCCGGACCGGCTGCTGCCCGACCTGGCCGCGCCCATGCGCCGCGCCGCCGTACGGCACGCGGCCGACCCGGAGTACCTGGCCGAGCTCGCCCAGTGGAGCGGCTGCCACGGCGCCTCCATCGGGGTGCCCGCCCGCAACGCGCCCGCCGCCCGGCCGTCCGACGACATGCCGGTGCGCACCTTCGCCGGCACCGAACTGCGCGAATTCACCGACGCGCCCGATTCGGCGCGCTGGCTCGTGGTCTGCACGCCCAGCGACCACCGGCTCTCGCAGTTGCGCGCCGGCGAGGCGACCAGCGCCATGCTGCTCGAGGCGACCGCCCGCGGACTGGCCACCAGCCTGCAGTCCGAGCCGCTGGGCATGCTGGACCTGCGCGACGAGATCCGCTCCACCGTGCTGCAGCGCTGCGCCTACCCCCACGTCATGATCCGGGTGGGCGCCATGCCCTACGCGGCGGCGCCGCTCGAGTCGACGCCGCGACGCCCGGTCGACGAGGTCCTCGAGGCCGCCTAGCTGTCGAGGTGCAGGGCCGGGACGCGGATGACCGCCCACACCGCGAGCGCGGTGGCGGCCAGCACGTGCAGCAGATAGGCCGTGCACACCGGCACGATCCCGTACTCGGCCATCCACTGTCCCAGCGGAATCAGCGCGACGAGGTCGGCGGCGAGCATGAGCAGCGCCAGCAGCAGCGCCGGTGGCGCCCACGCGGGCACCGGTTCCGCTGTCCCGGGCGGTGTTTCGGCTGCGGGGGTGGTCGCTGGAATCGAGCCGGGGCGAGCGGGCATGTCGGTGACCATGGCGTCCTCGGGATTCGGTGCGGGTGCCGCGGATTTGCTGACCTGTCACATGTTCGAGACGACGCCCGATCCGGATCGGTCGCACCGCGAAAGATCCCCGGCCCAGCCGCCCGGGATCACGGCAGCGGTCGGTCCGGCGGCCGGACGACCCGCGCGACGGGCTTGTGGCCGTGCGGACCGAACAGGTGCAGGATCTCGACGGCGTCGCCCACGGGTCCGAACCAGTGCGGGATCAGGGGATCGAACTCGGCGGTCTCGCCCGGGCCGAGCAGGTGTTCGTCGTCGCCGAGCAGCAGCCGCAGCGTGCCCGCGAGCACGAACAACCAGGCATGGCCCGCGTGGGACACCAGGCGCGGTTCGCGGGGGCCGAGCACGTGTTTGAAGACCTGGACACGTCCCGGGTAGCCGGTCAGCGGCACCACGACCCCGCCGCTGGCATGGTGGTGCGGGCGCAGGTGCATGCGTGGATCGCCGGTGTCGGGTGCGGCCACGAGCTGATCCAGCGCCACCCGGTAGAGCTTGGCCAGCGGGAGCAGCAGGTCGAGGGTGGGCTGGCGGTGGCCGGTCTCCAGCCGGGACAGCGCGCTCACCGACAGGCCGGTCCGCGCGGCGACGGTCGCCAGGGCGAGTCCCCGTTCGCGGCGCAGTGCCCGCAGCCGAGGGCCGATGGCCGCCACGATCTGCGCCGTCTCCGCATCCATGACGCCATGTTTGCAGATTCCGCAAAACCGCTGGGACCGCTGGTTGTCCACTCGGCACCATCGACGCGACCCGGCGAGCGGCCGGACGTGGTGGAGAGGTGGTCCGGTGACGGAGACGATGACGGCGGGGAGGCCCGCGCCGAGCGCGCGCAGACGGTGGACGGTCCTGGCGACCTGCGCGCTGGCCCTGTTCCTGGTGGGGCTGGACACGACGATCGTGACGGTGGGCCTGGCCGAGATCGGCCACGGTCTCGGCGTGGAGCCCGACCGGCTGGCCTGGGTCGTCGACGCCTACACCGTGACCTTCGCGAGCCTGCTGATCACCGCGGGTGCCCTGGCGGACCGCTTCGGCAGGCGGCGGGTCTTCCGGATCGGGCTGGTCGTGTTCGCGACCGCCTCGCTCGCGTGCGCGCTGGCGCCGTCGCCGGGATTCCTGGTCGCCGCCCGGGTGGTCCAGGGCATCGGCGCGTCGATGCTCACGCCGGTGGCGCTGGCGATCGTGGTGAACGCGATGCCCGATCCCCGGGAGCGGGCCAGGGCGATCGGTGTGTGGGGAGCGATGTTCGGGCTGAGCATGGCGGTGGGCCCGGTCACCGGCGGTGCGCTGATCGCGGTGCTCGATTGGCGGGCGGTGTTCTGGATCAACGTCCCGGTGGTCGTGGTGGCGCTGCTGCTGGTGCGCGCGGTGGTGCCCGAATCGCGGGCGCAACGGGCGCGGCCGCTCGACCTGCCCGGGCAGGTGCTGCTGGTCGTGGTGCTCTGGATCGCGGTGGCGCTGCTGATCGAGGGCCCGCGTCTCGGGTGGACCGCGCCGGTGGCGATCGCCGGGTACGCGCTGCTGATCGCGCTGACGGTCACGTTCGTGCGGGTGGAGTCGCGCAGCGGGGCGCCGCTGATCGAACCGGGCCTGTTCCTGGTCCCGCGCTTCGCCGGGGCCATCGTGGGCGCGGTCGCCGTCTTCGTCGCCTTCAGCATGACCCTGCTGCTGACCACCCTGTTCCTGCAGGGCGCACAGGGCTGGAGTCCCGCCGCGGCCGGTGCCGCCACCCTGCCGATGGCGGTCGCCGCCACGGTCTGCGCGCCGCTGTCGGGATATCTGGTCGGGCGGCTCGGCCCCCGGCTGCCGCTGCTGCTGGCGGGCGGCTGCCTCGGGCTGGGCGGAATGCTGCTGCTCGGGCTCGGCACCGGGATGAACCTGCCGCTGCTACTGGTCGCCTACCTGCTGATCGGAGCCGGGGTGGGTTTCGCCAACGCGCCCATCACCGACACCGCCGTGGGCGGACTTCCCCCGGAACGGGCCGGAGTCGCCGGGGGGACGGCCTCCACCGCCCGCCAGCTCGGCATCGCCCTGGGGGTCGCGCTGGCGGGCAGCCTGGTCGCCGATGTCGACCCCGGCCGGTTCGCGGCCGCCGCGGTGCCCGGCTGGGTGATCGTCGCCGTCTGCGGCGTGGTGCTGCTGGTGGTCGCCGGGTCCTACCGGCGCGCGTCCTGACGCAGCGCGGGCCGCGCCATCCAGTCGGGGCTGTCGATCGTGGCGACACGGACCTCGCCGGCGATCTTCTTCAGCACCCCCGGCTCGAAGAGCTCCCGTGAACTGCTGGTGATCGTGCCGGTGGTGTCGAGCACGGCGCCCCAGCGATCGGCCAGGCGCGCGTTCACCGCGTCGACCACCTGACTGCGCACCCGATCCCAGCTCAGCGCAGGGGGAATGTCGTGCACGGTTCCGGTGCACAGCCAGTCGTCCAGCGTCATCCCGAACAGTTCCGGCCAGTCGTCGGTGTAGGTGGTCATCGCGCTCCTCGTCGTCGGTTGCCCGACGATCGTAGGCCCGTCATCCGAAATCGACAGCAGGGCAGGGGTATTCGCGCGACTCGCGTGAGATGGGTGTAGGTGGGGGATACGGGTGGTACGACTGTCTGGACCGGGTTCAGCCATCCAGAGGGAAGGAACGCTCATGTCGCTCGGCGGGAAGAAGCTTCGATCGGTGGTCGTCACGGCGGTGCTCGCGGGGTCGGGACTGGCGGTGGCGCCGGTCGCCGCGGCCGATGCCGGGCTGCTCGGCGACGCGATCACGCTGACCAGCGCGGGGGTGTGCGTGGGGCACATCCACTTCGAGACCGTCTTCGGGACGGAGACCCCGTACTTCGGCCTGGTCAGCGCGCTGCACGGGCTCGGGCCCTGTTCGGTCGAGGCCGCGGTGCACTGGCGCAATCTCGACACCGGTGCCAGTGGCACCGTGCGGCACCGGATCTACGGAACCGGCGGCACCCAGATCGAATTCGATCCGGGGGCGGGACACATCACGGGCACGATCACCACCGACGCGCCGCACAAGCCGGGATCGTTCGAGTTCCAGCGGCAGACGCCGTAGGGAATCCCTTGCGGCCGAGGGCGCGCTAAGGTAAGCCTAGGCTTATCCGTCGCGTGAAAGGAATCTCCTTGTCCCTCGTGATTCTGTTCGGGTCCGAACTCGGTACCTCCGAGGCCGTGGCCGAGCACCTCGCCGATCAGGTCGCCTTCGACGGCGCGGTGTCGGTCTACGACATGGCCGACTTCGACCCGCGCGATCTGGACGGCGTGGAGTTCTTGATCGTCGTCTGTTCGACTTACGGCGACGGCGAACTGCCCACGGCCGGTGAGGCTTTCTTCGACCGCGTCGAGATCGTGCGGCCGGATCTCACCGGCCTGCGCTTCGCGGTCTTCGGCCTCGGCGATTCGGTCTACGGCGACACCTTCAACCGCGGTGGCGAGCTCGCGGCCGAGAAGCTCGCGGCGCGCGGTGCGGTGCAGGTGGGCGAGCACGCCCGCCACGACGCCTCGACCGAGATCAAGCCGCGCGAGCTGGCGAGCCGCTGGGTGCGG